>NZ_RAVY01000003.1:0-134524 GCF_003611625.1 Corallococcus sp. CA054B | reverse complement strand
GGACGGGGAGCCCGGGCCTTCGCCGGGGGCAGCCCGGGCACCCGACCCGGAGGACCCCGAGGGTTCCTCTTCCGGGAGCCCGTAGGCTTCTGATAGGTAAGCCCCCCTTTGCTCCATTCCGGAGACCAGGAGCCACCCACATGGCCAACAGCAAGAGCAAGCACCGCCGCGTGCAGATGAAGATCCGTCAGCACTGGAAGAAGCGGATCAAGAAGCAGAAGGAAGCCGCCAAGGCCGCCGCCGCCGAAGGCAAGAAGAAGTAGTTCGTCTTCCCTGGCGCCGCTCCCGGCGGCCCTGGCGTCACTGCCGGGTCGCCGTGAAGGGGCGCGCCAGGTTGCATCTGAGGGCGCTGGTCCCCTGGATGCGTGAGAATTGGCCGGTGAAGTTCCCGGACAGGCTGCCGCCCGGGCCGCCGTCCTCGGGTCCTCCGGTGTGGGTCGCGGTGATGCTGAAGAAGGTGCTCACCCCGCCGTCGCCGCTGGGCAGCGGCATGCCGGTCAGGGTCAGATCGCCGGTCGCGTACACCTGACCCGTCAGCATCACCCCCGCCAGTGAGCCCGTGAGCATGCCGCCCTCGGTGCGCTGGATGGCCAGCAGCTCGCCGTCCGCCAGGGGCTGGACGTTCAGGTTCACGCACTCGCTGGGCAGGCCCGCGTCCCCTGTGAACGTCAGGGGATAGGAGCCCTCCACGGCGGGACAGTCGTCCGCGCAGGCCACGCTCTGGCTCTCGTCGCAGCCGGCCGGCCCGAGCATCAGGAAGGTGCTGGACACCACGGCGGTGGCGACGGCTGCCAGGGGAACGAAACGTCCAGAAGTCATGGATGGCCTCTTGGTGAAGGGAGGAGCGGACTTCCTGGTGGGAATAACCATTCCTACGTTGCGTGCAGTCGTTCTGGGGGACGGGGTGGGGCGGTGACGGCGGGCGATTCGAAGCGGTGGTCCAATTTCATCTTCGCGGGGCTGTTCGCGCTCGCGCTGATTCTCTTTTCACGCATCTTGCTGCCGTTCCTGATGCCGGTGCTGCTGGGCGGCTTCCTGGTCGTCCTGTTCATGCCCATCCAGGACTCCTTGGACCGGCGGCTCCAGGGCCGCAAGTCCCTGGCGGCCGGACTGTCCACCCTCGCGGTGTTCCTGCTCATCCTCGCCCCCCTGGCGCTGGTGGGCTGGATGGTGGCCCGCGAGGTGCTCCAGTTCGTGGGCCAGGCGCAGGACCTGTTGGATCAGGTGGACCTGCGCCACCACTTCCTCAACAGCCTGCCCCGGGGCCTGTCCCGCTACGTGCACTTCGATCCGGAGAGCTCGGAGACGGAGCGCCTGCTGATGACGGCGGTGTCGGGCGGCGCGGGGCTGCTCGCGGACCTGGTGGGCGCCGGCACGGAGCTGCTCGTCAACATGTTCCTGATGACGGTGGCCATGTACTACTTCTTCCTGGACGGCCGTCGTCTGGTGAACGAGGTGGCCCGGCTGATTCCCCTGGAGCGCCGCTACTTCGACGCCTTCTCCCACGAGTTCACGGACGTCGCGTACGCCATCATCTACGGCAACACCGTCACCGCGCTGGTCCAGGGCGCGGTGGGCTTCGTGGGGCTGCTCATCGCGGGCGTGCCGCACGCCGGGGTGTGGGGCGCGGCCATGGTGCTGGTGGCGCTGGTGCCGGTGGGCGGCACCGCGCTCGTGTGGGGGCCCATCGGCGTCATCCTCATCGCGGCCAACCGGGTGAGCGAGGGCGTGTTCCTGCTCGCGTGGGGCACGTTCCTGGTGGGCAGCATCGACAACGTCATCCGCCCCCGGCTGTGCGGCTCGCGCATGGCGCTGCACCCGCTGCTCGTCTTCTTGTCCATGTTCGGCGGGCTGGCGGTGTTCGGGATGATGGGTCTGCTGGTGGGGCCGCTCATCGCATCCATCTTCATGGCCATGGTGCGCATCTACCGGCGCGACTTCCTGGGTCGTGCTCAGGAATCCCAGCCTGCTCCCGTGGTGTCCCAGGATTCCTCGCCTTCGCTCACCCCGCAGCCCGCGCCAGTGTCCTCCACGGCCAGCGTGGGTCACGTGATGAACGCCTGAGCCCCGAGCCTGGACTTCGCCCCGGCCCTGGGTGAACCTGCCCGGAGCATGACGACCACCCGAAGCGCGAGGGTCCTCTCGGGACTGCCGCGGACCCTGGCCCTCGTCGGAGCCCTGTCGGCTCCGGCCGCGGCGGCCTCCGACGTCCTGACGCCGCCGGCCTTCCATGGCACCCGGGAGTCCCCGGCGTGGCTGTCGCTGCGGCTGGGCAACGGGCCGTCGGGCAAGGCGCAGGCGAAAGCAGAGCCGGAGGTGGGCGCGCCCACCTGGGTGCGGCTCAACCTGTCCCTGACGGCAACGTGGCGGCGCTACTGCGCGCGGCCCGGCGTGGACAGCTGCGGCGCGTACGACAGGCTGCCGGAAGAGGATCAGCTCGGGGACACGTCGGACTTCAAGTCGTCGTATCCGTACCTGGGGCTGGCGCTGGAGGCGGAGGTGCTGCCGCTGGCGCATCGCCCCACGTCGGTGCTGCGCGGGCTGGGGTTCCTGTTGGCGGCGCAGCGGGGCTTCTCCAGCTCCGACGTGACGCTCACCGGGGACGGCGGTCAGACGCCGGTGCGCGAGGTGGACGCCACGGACACGGCCTTCACCGCCCAGGCGATGTACCGCTTCTATTTCCGCTTCGGCACGACGCGGCCGCAGCAGGGCTACGTGGGCGCGCGCGCCGGCATCCAGACGCGCGCGTTCGACGTGGAGGCGTCCGCGGACAACCCGCTGACCGGCACGCACCGCGTGTTCCCGTCCGTGGCGTTGGACCTGTCCGTGCCGCTGTTCAGCTCGGTGCGGCTGGACGCGTCGGGCGGGCTCTTCTTGTCCCCGAAGCCGGGGCACTCGCCGGACGCGGACGGGGGACGGCGTGCGCTGGAGGTCCGCGACTACGGCACGTCCGTGTCCAGCTTCGGCTGGAGCGCGGAGCTGGGAGTGACCGGGGACATCTGGGGTCCGTTCGGCTACGACGTGGCCTGGCGGCTGGCGCACTTCAAGGACCGCTTCTCCGGGCCCGGCACGCTCACGGGTTGGAACAATGGTGGAGCGGCCGAGGAGACGTACTCCAGCCTGCACGCCGGCCTGATCGCGACGTACTGACGTTGACGCTGTCGGACGTGCGACATCGCCCTGAAGCGCGGGTGTCGGCACTCCCGCACGATGACTACCCCTTGCCTCCACGGCCTGTCAGGGGCCGGTGACGCAAGGGGGACGCTTCTCGGTGCGAACAAGGCAATGGTGGGCGCGGGGACTGGCGGGGCTGGCGTGCCTTGCTCTGGTGGCGTGCGGCGGGGGAGATGCCACGACCGGTGCTCCTCCCGACCCGGGCTACAGCGACGCGGAAGGGCTGCCACGGCCCGACGCGGGCACGGTGGATGGCGGCACCTGGCCTTCGTCCGACGCGGGCACGGATCCACAGTCCGACGCGGGCACCGGGACGCCGGACGCGGGAGCAGGGGACGCGGGCACGGCCCCGCAGGCCTGCGCGCCCACGGCGGGTGATACGCGCTGGGTGCTGGAGGGCGAGTCCTTCACCGCGCAGGTGACGTGCGCGACGGGTCTCAAGGAGGCCGGGCTGCGCTTCGGGGTGAAGAACCTGCCCGCGGGTGCCACGTTCGACGAGTCCACCGCCACGCTGCGCTGGACGCCCGCGATGAACCAGGGCGCGGTGTGGATGCTCACGCTGGAGGAGCGCACCACCGGCGAGACGGGCACGCTCAAGGTGGGCGTGGCCAACAACGACAACGCGCCGGGCAAGGTCGACATCGTCGATCCCGTGGCCTACACGGAGGAGTACGGGCTGCCCGTGGTGCACCTGTTCTTCGGGAAGGATGGCCTGACGTCCGGCGGCTACCGGCCCGCGGAGGTGGTGTACCGGGGCCACCGCTACACCATCGAGGCGAAGTTCCGCGGGGCCACGTCCAGCGTGTTCCCCAAGCGCAGCATGACGTTCAAGTTCGCGGAGGACGACCTGTTCTCCGAGCCCGTCTTCGGCGACGGCTTCAAGGACCGCAAGCGCGTGGTGCTGATCACCACGTTCAATGACAACTCCTACCTGCGCTCGCGGCTGGCGTTCGACCTGTGGCACCGGCTGTCCCCGAACGCCGTGCGCATCCGCACCTTCAGCGTGGTGGTGTACGCGAACAACAAGTACCGCGGGCTCTACACGGCGGCGGACCACGCGGACAAGCGGCTGATGGAGTGGAACGGCATCGACGATGATTCGGACCTCTTCAAGGCCGACACCGCGGACGCCAACTTCTCCCGCCTGAAGCGCAACGGGCAGACGAAGGAGTACCTCCACTTCGGCTTCGAGAAGTCCGAGGGCACGCCGCCGGGCAACTTCAGCACGCTGCACGACTTCGTCGCGTGGGTGGCGGACTCCAGCAACGACCGCTTCCGCCAGGAGTTCGGCACGAAGCTGAAGGCGCGCGACTACGAGGACTGGTGGATCTTCAATACGCTCATCCAGGGCAATGACTCGCAGGCGAAGAACGCCTATCACGCGTACGACCCGAAGGCCGGCGGCCCCTGGCGCTACATCCCGTGGGACCTGGACGCGAGCTTCGGGCAGAACTACGACACCACGCGCACCAGCGCCACGGCGCGGCCCACCTACGCGTCGGACAACCTGCTCTTCAAGCGGATGCTGGCCGAGCCTGGCATCGCGGGCCCCATGCGTGAGCGCTACCGGCAGGCCTTGAAGAACGAGGTGAGCGAAGCCGCGGTGCAGGCGATGATCGACGGCTACGTGCGGGAGCTGGGGCCCAATGCGCAGCGCGACGAGGCGCGGTGGGCCACGGAGTACCGGAACTTCGCGAAGCCGCCCACGGGGAACGAGGAGTACGAGACGGGCTACGGCAACTTCCCGGAGTGGCACCTGCGTCAGGACTTCAAGACCCACGCGGAGGAGGTCGAGTACATCCGGCAGTGGGTGCACAAGCGCTGGGGCGCGTTCCAGTCACAGCTGCCGTGAGGTTGGCGGCGCGGCGGGGGGAGGACCTCGCCGCGCCCACCGGGACTACCACTGCGCAGGGTCGGCGTCGGCGAACGTCGTGCCGGCGGCGATTTCGTCAATCCAGATGCTGCGGGTGCCTTGGGTGCCCTGCATGTACCCGCTGTCGTGCCAGCCATTGGCGTAGAGGCCGACGCGGAACTGGAGGTACCGGTCATCCGCCACGGTGGTGGCCAGGTTGAACTGCTCCAGGACCTTCACGCCGTCGAACCACAGCTTGATGAAGCCGGTGTTGTCGCTGGTCCACTTCACCTGCATGACGACCTTGTGCCACTCGCCGGCGGTGACGGTGGCCAGGTTGCGGAAGGTGGTGGTCTTCTGGTCGCAGACGGTGCCGTACTTCACCCGGGTCGTGAGCTGGTTGCCGGACAGCCACACCATGGTGGTGGGCATGTGGCCATCGCAGCCCGTGTCGGAGAAGTTCGCGATGAACTGGGCGATGTTGAAGGACTGCGGCTGGAACTGCCAGTCCTGCTGCAGCCGGAACATGAAGCCATAGAAGCCCGTGTCGCCCCGGCGGTACACGTTGTGCTTCACGACCTCCGAGTGGTAGCGCTCGGTGTAGTTCGGGTCGTAGACCTGCGTGGCCTTGATGGCGGTGGAGCCCTCGTAGACGACGTTGGTCACTTCCTTCAGCGAACCGTTGTGCTCCAGGTTGAGCGAGTTCCAGCCCGTGAGGGTTCCGGTGTTGCGGAAGATCTCCGCCGCCTGCGCGCCCAACCCCAGCGCGAACAGCGACACGCCAGCGGCGACGGCGAAATGCTTGGACCGCATTGAAAAGCCTCCACTGAAAATTTACGGCTTTGTTGCTATTTCTAGTTTTTCTAGCTTAGCAGGTTCGTGCCTCGTTTGTCTTGTTGGAGTGAAGCTTCCCTTCCAGGAGGCTCCATGACGGCGATGCGCCGGCTGTTGATGTGGTGCGTGGGGGGATGTTGTTCTCCGCGCAGGCGGCCCTGGCGGCACAGGGGGAGACCGTGGCCCGTCCTCAGTGGACGGTGCCGGGGATGAGCTTCGGGGAAGGCAACTGGAAGGTCCGCATTCATGAGCGGCTCCAGGAGCGCGGTTTCAAGTCGCTCACCGCGCCAATCCACCCCAGCCGGGCTGGCGTCCCCTCGGTCCTGATGACGAGTTCCTCCTCACGTTGCTCCCTGACGAGGAAGCCTGAGCCACCGCCTCAAGTGGGTGGCGAAAGGCTCCCAGCCCGGTTAGCTTCCGCGTCGCGTGCGGCGGCCCCGGGGTGGGGCTTCCGAGCCCGGACGAGGTGCGCCGTACCCGGTCACGACAAGACGACGCCTTCACGGGAGTCGTGCGTCATGTCGTCGTCGTGGATCCTCCTCATCATCGCTGGCCTGCTCGAAGTCTGCTGGACGCTGGGCCTCAAGTACACGCAGGGCTTCACCCGGCCGCTTTCCAGCGTGCTCACGGTGGGGGCCATCATCGCGAGCATGGGCCTCCTGGGCATCGCGGTGAAGCAGCTCCCCATCGGCACGGCCTACGCGGTCTGGGTGGGCATCGGCGCGGCCGGTGCGGCCATCGCGGGCATGGTGCTCTTCCATGAGCCCGCCACGCCCTCGCGCCTGTTCTTCCTGGTGCTGATGATCGTCGCCATCATCGGGCTGAAGGTCACCAGCGGAACGCACTGACCTCACGACCGTAGGGGAGTGAACCCTCCTCGCGGATGGGTTTCCGGAAGGCGCATCCCAGGAGCACAGGATGCGCCCCGGTTCCCATCACGCGAGGTGACGGTAATGAGCGACGCGAAGTTCGAGCTGTACTACTGGCCCGGCATTCCCGGCCGGGGCGAGTTCGTGCGACTGGTGCTGGAGGAGGCGGGCGCGGACTGGGTGGACGTGGGCCTCCTGCCCGAAGCCCAGGGCGGCGGGGTCAAGGCTGTCTCCGCCATGATTTCCAAGGGCCCCGTGCCCGCGTACGCGCCGCCCGTGCTCAAGGTGGGCGACGTCGTCTTCTCCCAGGCGCCCAACATCTGCTCGTACCTGGGTGAGCGCTTCGGCCTGGTCCCCTCGGACGAAGCCTCACGTCTCCACGCCCGCCAATTCCAGCTCACCGTCGCGGACGCGGTCGCGGAAGCCCATGACACGCACCACCCGCTCGCCGTGATGAAGTACTACGACGAGCAGAAGGACGCCGCGAAGCAGCGCGCCGAGGACTTCCGCACCCAGCGCATCCCGAAGTTCCTGGGCTACTTCGAGCGCGTGCTGAAGGCGAACACGCAGGGCGGTGGGAAGTACCTCCTGGGCCGCGACTTCTCCTATCCGGAGCTGGCGCTGTACCAGCTGGTGGAAGGCCTGCTGTATGCCTTTCCCAATGCCATGCGCCGCGTCGCCCCGGACGTGCCCGGCGTGATGGCCCTGCGTCAGCGCGTCTCGGAGCGTCCCCTCATCGCCGCGTACAAGCAGTCCAAGCGCGCCCAGCCCTTCAACAAGCAGGGCATCTTCCGGCACTACCCGGAGCTGGACGACCCGAACGCGACGAAGTGACCCTGGGGCACCTCGACGATCTCCCGGGCGAAGAACAGGTCCTCGCCCAGGCCGGCCACGCGCACCTGGATGAGCGGGTCGCTCGGGTACTGCATGGGCGGATCGTCGAACACCAGCGCCACGACGACGCCCACGCGGCCCAGGAAGCGCTCCGACACGGAGTCCTCCGCTTCGGTGCGGACGATCATCACCGCCGCGCCCATGCGCACCGGCGCGCCGTCCACGTCTTCCGTCAAGATGATCGAGGGATCGTGCTTCATGGTGCGTAGGTCCGGGGTTTGAGTCGTTTCGACAGCGCCCAGGTCGTGAGCGTCAACAACGCCCATGCCCCCAGGTGATAGGTGGCCACATGGCCGGGGCCCTGCTCACACGCCAGCTCGCCCACGACCGCGCCCACCGTCCCCACCGCGAGTCCCGCCACCGCCGCGCGCAGCGGGTCGAACGCCGCCGACCGCAACGCCACCAGCGCGACAACCAAAGGCACCAGCGCCAGCGCCACGTGGCTCACCGTGCACACCCACTCGGGGAGGGTGGAAGGGCCCCGCGGGGCGGACCGCGTCAGCACCAACAGCGCGGAGCTCACCAGCGCCATGCCCACGCCCACCTGGCGCAGCCCGCGTCCGCGCGGGGACAGCGCCCCCCAGGAGCACACCGCGCTCGTGGACAGCAGCATCGCCAGCAAGGGCGCGCGGCCCATCAGCATCGAACCCGTGGTGCGCCCCAGCGCCAGGAACACGCCCATCACCGCGAGCGCCATGCCCGCGGACGCCGCGAACAGCCCCACCGCCTGCGAACGCCACCCCCGCACCGGCCGCTTCAGGGCCAGCTCCGCGCGCGATGCCGCCAGCGCGCGCTCCATCGCCTTCGGATCCAGGCGGGGCGGGGTGGACCGCCATGGGTCGTTCGGAGAGCTCATGACACGTCCTCCAGTCCGCCCAAGAGCTCACGCAGCTTCTCGTAGCCCCGGTGCGCCCGGAGCCGGGCCGCGCCCGCGCGGATGCCGCGCATCTCGGCGATCTCCTCGAAGGACCAGCCCTCCATCTTGCTCAGCACCACCGCCTCGCGCTGCTCCACGGGCAACTGCTGGAGGGCGTCCTCGATGCGCCGGCGCATGGCCGGGTCCCCATCCGGCGCGGGCACCGACGTGGGCCCGTCCTGGGGCGCGTGCGCGTGCGCGTCCACGTGCTGCTGATGCCGCAGCGCGTCCCGGGCCGCGTTCGCCGCGATGGTGAGCAGCCAGGGGGTGAAGCGCGTGCCCCGCTCGTAGCGGCCCCGGGCGCGGATGACGGACAGGAAGGTCGTCTGCATGAGGTCCTCCGCCAGCGGTCCGTCCCTCACCATGCGAGCAAGGAAGCCATGCACACGCCCGGCGTGCCGGGCGAACAGCGCCTCGAACGCCGGCTCGTCTCCCTGGCGGAACTGGTCCATGAGCACTTCGTCCGTGACGCCTTCCATCGTCTGGCTCACGGACGGCCCTGCCCGGAAATCGTTTCCAAGGGCGGCCGATTGCCTCCTTGGGCGCTCCAAAGCCTTGAAACGACAAGCGTTGGACGTGACATCGCCAGAGGGCTCGCTTCCAGGACCCGAAAGGGTAGTGTCGCGCGCCTTACCGGTTTCAACGCGTTTCCCCAATTCGAGCGTCCATGTCCCCGGCCGAGGTCGTCATCCAGTCCACGCTGTTCGAATCGCTGCTGCGATGCGTGCGGTTGGACAACGCGTTGCGCGAGCGGATGGCGGCGGCGGGCTATGACCCGGACAGGCCCAGGGCCAGCTATCCCGCGTCGGTGTTCCTGCGCTGCCAGAACCTGGTGCTGCAGGCCGCGTACGCGGGCCGGCCTCGCGAGGAGGCCCTGCGGCAGATGGGCCGGGACCTGGTGCGCGGCTACTTCGAGACGCTGGTGGGCAAGGTGGTGAACGTGGCCCTGAAGGTCGCGGGTCCGGAGCGCGCGATGAAGCGGGTGGCGCTGAGCTTCCGCTCCGTGATGGAGCCGGTGGAGATCACCTCCACGGAGCTGGGCCCCAAGGACTGGCGGGTGACGTTCCAGGGCTACCCCTTCCCGGCGGAGGCCGCGGCGGGATGTTGCGAGGAGGCCCTGCGCCAGGCCGGGGCCGCCGAGCCCAGCGCTGTCCTGGAGTCCGATGACGGCCATGGCCGCTTCGAGCTGCGCATGCGCTGGTAGGACGTCCGTGTGCACGCCGTAACGGTGATCATCATCCTTCCACCGCGACATGACTGAATGCGCTATGAGGGCCCCATGAAAATCGGCAAGGACAGTGTTGTCGCCATTGACTACAAGCTGCACCTCGGCGACGGGAAGATCGTGGACGAGAGCGAGGCGGGCGAGCCGCTCGTCTACCTGCACGGCTACGAGGAGATCGTCCCCGGCCTGGAGAAGGCGCTGGAGGGCAAGTCCGCGGGCGAGTCGCTGAAGACGGTCGTCTCCGCGGCGGACGGCTACGGCGACTACGATCCGGAAGGCGTCGAGGAGGTCCCCCGGACCGAGTTCCCCGAGGACCTGGAGATCAAGGCCGGCGGCATCCTGAGCGCCACGGATCCGGAGGGCGACGAGGTCGACTTCCTGGTGAAGGAAGTGCGCAAGGACACGGTGCTGGTGGACTTCAACCACCCGTTCGCCGGCAAGGAGCTGCACTTCGAGGTCAGCATCAAGGAAGTGCGCGCCGCCACGCCCGAGGAACTCGAGCACGGCCACGCGCACGGCCCTGACGACGGCCACGATCACTGACCAGCGGGGCCCTTCGGCCGGCCCTTGCCGTGCGTCCGGGCATGCCGCCCGGGCGCCGCGCCTTCGGGCCGCTTGGAGCGTCCATGGTCGGCCTGGGGCGGTCCCGGGTCGCGCTGCTTCGCCGCGAATGCCTCCATCTCCCGCTTGAAGATGGGGTCCCTGCGCGGCACCTCCGTGCGGGGAAGCTCCTGGCGGATGATGCGCTCGATGTCCTGGAGCGTGCGCCGCTCCACCTCCAGCGCGAACAACGACGCCCGCCCACTGGCCGCCGCGCGAGCGGTGCGGCCAATGCGGTGCACGTAGTCCTCCGGTCCGTGCGGCACGTCCAGGCTGATGACGTGGCCAATGTCATCCACGTCCAGTCCGCGCGCCGCCAGGTCGGTGGCCACGAGGCAGCGGTACTGCCCCCGGCGGAAGCCCTCCAACGCCTGACGCCGCTGGGCCTGGGTGCGGCCCGCGTGCAGGGCGGCGGACTTGTGGCCCGCGGCGGCGAGCAGCTCCTTCATCTTGTCCGCGCGCTGCTGGGTGCGCACGAACACGAGCGCGCTGGCCTGATCCTGTGAGAGCAGGGTGAGGAGCAGGGGCCACTTCTCCTCGGGCTTCACGATGTAGAGGTGCTGTTCGGCGCGCGGCGCGGGCGTGCCGCTGGGCGTCACCTCCACGCGCACGGGCTTGTGCAGGGCGCGCTGGCCGAAGCGCGTCACGTCCGCGCCCAGGGTGGCGGAGAACAGCAGCGTCTGGCGCTCGCGGGGCAGCGCGTGGAGGATCTGGTTGATCTGCGGCAGGAAGCCCATGTCGAGCATCCGGTCCGCCTCATCCAGCACCAGGGTCTGGATGCGATGGAGGTTCACGGCCTTCACGCCCAGCAGGTCCACGAGCCGGCCCGGCGTGGCGACGATGAGGGTGGGGCGCTCGCGCAGCGCATCCACCTGCGCGTTCATGTCCTCGCCGCCGACGATGAGGACGGGCAGGACGCCCAGGGGCTCACCGAAGAAGCGGGCCTGCTCCTCCACCTGCTGCGCCAATTCGCGCGTGGGGGTGAGGATGAGGCCCCGCGTGCCCTTCTCGCCCGCGAAGCGCTCAATCATGGGGAGCAGGTAGGCGGCCGTCTTGCCGGTGCCGGTGGCCGCGCAGCCGATGACGTCGCGGCCGGAAAGCGCGGGCGGGATGGCCTGCGCCTGGATGGGCGTGGGGGTACCGAAGCGGGCACGCTTCACCGCGCCCAGCGTTTCGGGGGACAGGCCCAGGGACTTGAAGGAAGCAGTCATGCCCCCACGCCTCCCACGTTTCGGGCCAGGGAGGGAAGGGGATTGAGGGGTTGGGGCGCCCCGGGCCGTGGAAGCCCGGGGCGCGCCAGGGGCTGTTTTCAGCCCGCGTTCAGCGCGGTTCCATGGTGGCGCAGGTGGTCTTCCATGAACGTGGAGACGAAGTAGTAGCCGTGGTCGTACCCCTCCTGCATGCGCAGGGTGAGGGGCTGGCCCGCCGCCTCGCAGGCTTCCTTGAGGAAGTGCGGGTGCAGCTGGTCCGGCAGGAACTTGTCCTTCGTCCCCTGGTCCACGAGCAGCGCCGGCACGCGCCGGCCGGCCTTCAGGAGCTCCGTGGCGTCGTACTCGCGCCACGTCGCCTCATCCGGCCCCAGGTAGCCGCCAAAGGCCTTCTTGCCCCAGGGGCTGCGGATGGGCGCGCCAATGGGAGCGAACGCGGACACGGACTTGTACCGGCCCGGGTTGCGCAGCGCCGTCACCAGCGCGCCGTGCCCGCCCATCGAGTGCCCGAAGATGCCCTCGCGGTCCATGCGCGCGGGGAAGTGCGCGCCGATGATGCCGGGCAGCTCCTGCGTGATGTACGTGCCCATGCGGTAGCGCGCCTTCCACGGCTCCTGGGTGGCGTCCAGGTAGAAGCCCGCGCCGGTGCCGAAGTCCCAGTCCGCGTCCTCGCCGGGGATGCCCGCGCCGCGAGGACTGGTGTCCGGCGCCACGAGCATCAGCCCCAGCTCCGCCGCCACGCGCTGCGCGCCGCCCTTGATGACGAACGTCTCCTCCGTGCAGGTGAGGCCCGCCAGGTAGTACAGCACGGGCACCTTGCCGTGCTTCGCCTGGGGCGGGGTGTAGACGCTGAAGCGCATCTCACCGCCGCAGGCTTCCGACGGGTGCTTCCAGAAGGATTGCGCCCCCCCGAAGCACGCGTGCTCGCTGACGAGCGTGGGCGTCACGGCGCTCATCCGTACTTCACCACGCTGCGGATGGACTTGCCCTCGTGCATCAGGTCGAAGCCGTGGTTGATCTCCTCCAGCTTCAGCGTGTGGGTGATCAGCGGGTCGACCTGGATCTTCCCGTCCATGTACCAGTCGACAATCTTCGGCACGTCCGTGCGGCCCCGGGCGCCGCCGAACGCGCTGCCCTTCCACACGCGGCCGGTGACGAGCTGGAACGGGCGGGTGCTGATCTCCTGCCCCGCGCCCGCCACGCCGATGATGATGCTCTCGCCCCAGCCGCGGTGGCAGCACTCCAGCGCCTGGCGCATCGTCTTCACGTTGCCAATGCACTCGAAGCTGTAGTCCGCGCCGCCGCCGGTGAGGTTGACCAGGTAGGGGACGAGGTCGCCTTCCACTTCCTTCGGGTTCACGAAGTGCGTCATCCCGAACTTCTCCGCGATCTCCTTGCGAGCGGGGTTCAGGTCCACGCCGACGATCATGTCCGCGCCGACCATGCGCGCGGCCTGCACGACGTTCAGGCCGATGCCGCCCAGGCCGAAGACGACGACCTTCGCGCCGGCCTCCACCTTCGCGGTGTAGACGACGGCGCCCACGCCCGTGGTGACGCCGCAGCCGATGTAGCAGACCTTGTCGAAGGGGGCGTCCTCGCGGATCTTCGCCACGGCGATCTCCGGCAGCACCGTGAAGTTCGCGAACGTGGAGCAGCCCATGTAGTGGTGGATGGCCTGCTTGCCCAGGCGGAAGCGGCTGGTGCCGTCCGGCATCAGGCCCTTGCCCTGCGTGGCGCGGATGGCCGTGCACAGGTTCGTCTTCTGAGACAGGCACGACTTACAGCCGCGGCACTCCGGCGTGTAGAGCGGGATGACGTGGTCGCCCTTCTTCACGCTGGTGACGCCCGGGCCCACGTCCACGACGATGCCCGCGCCCTCGTGGCCGAAGATGGCGGGGAACAGGCCCTCCGGGTCCGCGCCGGAGCGGGTGAACTCGTCGGTGTGGCACAGGCCGGTGGCCTTCAGCTCGATCAGCACCTCGCCCGCCTTGGGGCCCTCCAGGTGCACGGTTTCGATGCTCAGGGGCTTGCCGGCCTCGAAGGCGACGGCGGCGCGGACGTCCATGGTGGGGCTCCTGTCAGTGGGGAACGAAGACTCCCCACTGTAGAGGCCACGCACCGCGTCGTCCGTGAAAAGAAGCGGCCCAACCCCTCAGGGCCCGCTACTAGACGGAGATCAGGCCCTTGCGGATGCCCTCGGTGACGGCTTCCACGCGGTTCGTCACTTCGAGTTTCCGGTAGATGTGCTCCAGGTGCGTGCGGATGGTCGCCTTGGAGAGCGACAGCAGCCGGGCCGCCTCGCTGTTGGACACGCCCTTGGCGATGAGCTGGAGGATTTCGCGCTCGCGGTCCGACAGGGGCTTGAGCAGCGGTTCGTGCGCGGAAGAGTCCTCGGCGGAAGTGGCGGACTCCGCGGCGGACGGCGCCACGGCCAGGGGCTCCGTGGGCACGGGCGCGGTGTCCGGCTCCACGCGGAAGTGGCGCAACAGCCGGCGCGCGAGGTTCGGCTGGATGACAGTGCCGCCCGCGCGCACCTCCTTGATGGCCTCCACGATCTTGTCCACCGTGGCGCCCTTGAGCAGGTAGCCGGACGCGCCCGCCTTCACGGCTTCGAGGACTTTGTCCTCCTCGTCGAAGATGGTGAAGATCAGGATCTCCACCTTCGGGAAGCGCGCCTTCACCTCGCGCGTCACGTCGATGCCGCTCATGCGCGGCAGCCCCAGGTCCAGGAGCAGCACGTCCGGCTGCTCGCGCTCCACCTCCACCAGCGCGGCCTCGCCCGACAGCGCGGTGCCCACGATGTCGATGTCCGGGTGGCCCTCGAAGAGGCGCAGCTGGTTCTTCAAAATCTTGGTCTGGTCCTCCACGACGAACACGCGGATGGGGAGGGCGGCGGCATTCGGGGTCGGGTCCACGGGGCGGATCTCCGGTGCGTGTCAGGCGGAAAGACAGGGAAGGGAGAAGGCCACCTGGGCCCCGGCGCCGGGCGCCGAGTCCACCACGATGGACCCCCCGAGCTTCATGGCCCGCTCACGCATGTTGAGCAGGCCGTAGTGTCCGCGCGGCGTGCGGCCCGGGTCGAAGCCCTTGCCGTTGTCGCGGACCACCAGGTGCACGCCCTCCGCGCTGAAGTCCAGGCGCACCTGGACCTCCTTCGCCTCGGCGTGCTTCGCGGCGTTGGACAGACACTCCTGGAGGATGCGGAACAGCGCCAGCTGCGCGTCCGGGGGCAGCTTGCGCGTCAGGCCCGTGCGCTCGAAGCGGATGGCCTGCCCGGTGCGGTCGCGGAACGTCTTGACGTAGTCCTCCAGGCCCTGCGCCAGCTCGAAGTCGTCGCGCATCATCCGCAGGTTGCGGCGCAGCTCTTCAATCGACTCCTCCGCGGTGGCCTTCATCTCGCGGATCTCCGTGCGCAGCCCGTCCTCGCGCGCGAGGTTCAGGATGTACTCCGCCTGGATGATCATCGAGGACAGGGACGCGCCCAGGCCGTCATGGATTTCGCGCGCCAGCCGGTTGCGCTCCTCCACCACCGCCAGCTCCTTCAGGTCGCCCTGCAGGGACACCACCTCGCGGTGCGCGGTGGCCTCGCGCTCGTTCAGGTACACGAGCACGTAGACGATGATGAAGTTGAGCCCCAGGTACCAGAGCAGCGTGAGCAGCTCCACCGCCGTCACGGAGCGGTTGAGCAGCAGGTCCAGGCGCGTGGTGATGGGCAGCGCCAGGAGCGGCGGCAGGATGGCCAGCGGCTTGGGGAAGAGGATGGCGAAGAGCGTGGTGAAGAGCAGCTGCGTCGCCAGGAGCGGGCTTTGAAGACCGCCGCCCACCTGCGGCCGGGCGATGAGCACCACGGTGATCAGCAGGTCGAAGCACAGCGACAGGTACGTCACCCACCGGCCCGCCTTCGGGTGGTCGATGACGAGCAGGTTCGCGACGCTGTAGAGGAGCATCGCGAAGTAGCCCAGGAAGGAGATGGGCCCGTTGAAGCCGAAGTAGCCGCTCCACGCGGGCACCGCGAGGATGAGCAGGCCCAACGTGAGGAACATCATCCGCGCGTAGAACAGCGCGCGGGCCCGGGCGACGAAGCGGTCCTGCTCCCAGGAGGCCGCCGCCTGCTCCGCGGACACGTTGTCCGTGAGGTTGCGGCGCTCCAGCACGGCGCGGACGCGGGCCTTCAGGTCATGGGCCGGGTGGTCGTCGCCGGGTCGGGGGTCGCTGTCCATTCGAGCGGCAGCTTACGGGACCTTCCGGGGGAGCGGAATTCCCGGCAAGCCGCCAGGTCAGCATCCTGGCGGGTGCGGAAGGGGGAAGCGGGCTACTTGGGGGCGCCTTCGTCCACGCACGCCTTCTTGGCCTCGGGCTGGCGCTCCAGGACGAAGTCCAGGCGGTCCTTCGACTCTCCCGTGCGCTCGTCGAACAGGGGCGTGCCGCCCGCGTACATGGTGCCCTTCTGGCTGCCGTACTTGTCCAGGTTGTGGGACTTGAGCCAGCCGTCCACGCAGGCCTCCAGGGCCAGCCGGTCGCTGGCGCCCGAGTCGTAGCTCACGGCGCTCGCGTCCTTCGTGCCGGCCTCGGCGGTGGCCTCCGGGGGAGCGGCCTCGCGGCTCGACTGGAGCTCTTCCTTGACGGTGCCGGTCTGCGTGGCCGCGTCGGGGCTCTCCCCGGTGTTCTTGTGGCAGCCGACAGCCAGGGACAGCAGGGTGGAAAACACGAGCGCGCCGGTCAGGTTTTTCATATGTCCTGGCAGGTGAGGGCCGCTGGTGAAGGCGGCGGGTAGGGAAGGCTTCGGGAGCGTCCCGAGGCTTTGAAGCTGGGACGTGGACTCGCCGCACCATATTCGTTCGTACCTCGCGGAGCACCAGCCCCATGCACGGTTCCCCGGATACCGACCATCACGCACGCATTCCCCACGCCACCCGCATCGAGCGCGCGCGCGTGCTGGTGGTGGGAGCGGGCGGCCTGGGCTGTCCGGCGTCGCTCGCGCTGGCGCAGGGCGGTGTGGGCCACCTGACGCTGGTGGATCCGGACCGGGTGGACGTGACGAACCTGCCCCGGCAGCTCTGGCACCGCACCCAGGACGTGGGCCGCTTCAAGGCGGAGTCCGCCGCCGCCGGCCTCCTGCGCGCCTTCCCCGGCCTGAGCGTGGAGGCCCTGCCGGAGCGGCTGGACGCGGGCAACGCCGAAGCGCTCTTCCGCGAGCACGACCTGGTGGTGGACGCCACCGACGGCGTCGCGACCAAGTTCTTCCTGTCGGACGTGGCGGTGCTCACCGGCGTGCCGCTCGTGTACGGCGGCGTGCTGCGCATGAATGGGCAGGCCCTGCGAATCGACCCCGGCGGCCCGTGCCTGCGCTGCCTCTATGAGGACGTGCCGCCTCCGGACGCGGTGCCCACCTGCGCGCAGGCGGGCGTGCTGGGCGCGATGGCGGGGCTCATCGGCGCGGTGCAGGCGCTGCTCGCGCTGGAGTTGCTGGCGGGCGCGGCCACGGGCCCCCGGGGACAGGCCACGCTGCACGTGCTCGACGGCGAGACGCTGGAGGGGCGCACCGTGAAGGTGACGCGCGCGCCCGACTGCCCGGGGTGCAACATCCAGACGCTGCCCCCGTTCCCTTCGTCCCAGGAGGACACCGCATGCCCGACGTGACGGCGACGTTGGACATCACCCGCGAGGTGTGTCCGATGACCTACGTGCGCACCAAGCTGAAGCTGGAGTCGCTGCCCCCTGACACGCTGCTGGAGGTGCTGCTCAAGGGCGACGAGCCCTTGAAGAACGTGCCCCGCAGCGCGAAGGACGAGGGCCACGACGTGGTGTCCTTGGACGCACGTGGGGACGGCACGCACCGGTTGATCATCCGCAAGCGGGGGAAATGAGCACATGGCCACGATTCGCATTCCGACACCCATGAGGACGCTGACGGGCAACAAGTCCGAGGTCCAGGCCACCGGCGCCACCGTGGGCGAGGTGCTGCGCGACCTGGAAGCGCGCTATCCCGGCATGGGCGCGCGCCTCTTCGACGACAAGGGTGGCGTGCGCCGGTACGTGAACGTCTTCCTCAACGACGAGGACGTGCGCGCGCTCAAGGCCCTGGAGACGCCCGTGAAGGACGCGGACCGCATCACCCTCATCCCCGCCATGGCGGGAGGCTGAAGAGAGGGCCGCATGGCGCTGCGCGAGGATCAGATTCTCCGCTACTCCCGGCAGATCCTCCTGAGGGACGTGGGCGGGCGCGGGCAGGAGGCCCTGCTGGCGGGCGGCGCGCGCGTGGACGGGCTGGGCGCGTCCGGCCTCACGGCCACGGCGTACCTGGCGGGCGGCGGCACCCCGGTGACGGGCGTGGGCTCGCTGACCATGGGGCCCTGGTCGCCGGGGTTCCTCGCGTCCGCGCACGACGTGGGCCAGCCCGTGGCGGAGGTGCTGGCGCGCGTGGTGCCGGAGGTGAACCCGGACGCGGTGGGCACGCCCGGCGGCGGGCTGCTCGCGGAGCTGCCGGCGGCATGGAGCGGAGAGGCCCCCTGGGTCGCCCTGGGCGGCGACGGCGCGCGCGGCGCGGTGGTGTTCCGGGGCGCGGACGGGTGCGTCTGGTGCTTCGGTGAGACGGTGCGCCACCTGGGCACGCCGCCGGATGGAGCCATGGGCGTGGCCCTGGGGGCCCTGGGCGCGCTCGTCTTCCAGCGGCTGCGGCTGGGCCTGGGCCCGTCGCTGGGCGGCCGGTGGCTGAGCGCCCCGGGCGCGATGACGGAGCTGGAGCTCCGCCGGTGCTCGCGCTGCGCCGCGGCGGAAGCGAAGCCCTGATCCCGCCGGAGGTCCTCGCCCAGATGATCCGCCACCTGGAGGCCGCGTGGCCCCAGGAAGGCTGCGGCGTGATCCTCAGGAGCGGGGCGGGGGAGGGTGGCTCCTGGCGGGTCATCCCGCTGCCCAACGTCTCTCCCACGCCGCACGTCGCCTACGCCTTCGCGCCGGAGGCGTGGCTCCAGGTGTGCCTGGACGCGGACGCGCGCCAGGAGGAGGTGGCCTGCGTCTTCCACTCGCACGTGGACGCGCCCGCGGTGTTCTCCGCGGAAGATCGACGCCAGGCTGCTCCCTCGGGAATCCCACTGCTGCCCCAGGTGTCGTACGTGGTGGTTGCCATACGCGGAGGCTGTGCCGCCTCCGCCTCGCGGTCTGTTTGGAGTGCAGGGGATTTTCAGACTGTTCCGCTTGCATTGGCGGATTTCAGGTTTGAAAAACCCGTGTAAGGGCGGGAACTTGCCCTGCAGCCGACCCCACCTGCGGAAAGGTGGGTCCGAATTGTCAAGTCACTGGGTTTTCGTCTATAAAGCGGTGGTCTATTGGATCTGCCGCGTCCCACGCCGCGTGCAAGAAGCGCTCCGGACGCAGGGAGTTAGAACCCTTATGGCCACCAACACTGGATTCACCCTCTGGCTCACCGGCATGTCCGGAACCGGGAAGACCACCACGGCCGCCTATATCGCGGCCCGGCTCCGCCAGGTCGGACGCAACGTGGAGGTCCTCGACGAGGGCGAACTCCAGAACGACCTGTGGGCCGGCATTGGCGACACCAAGGACGAGCGCAACATGGTCGTGCGCCGCCTGGGCTTCGTCGCCGGCCTGCTGGCCCGCAACGGCACGGCCGTGCTCGTCCCCTGCGTGAGCCCCTACAAGTCGAGCCGCGAGGAAGTGCGCCGCTCGGTGGGCAAGTACGTGGAGGTCTACGTGGACTGCCCCACGGAGAAGCTCATCGAGCGCGACACCACGGGCAAGTACAAGAAGGCGCTCAACGGGGAGATCCCCAACTTCATCGGCATCACGGAGCCGTACGAGCCGCCCACCTCCCCTGAGGTGACCATCTACTCCGACACGGAGTCGGTGGAGGACGGCGGGACGAAGATCTTCCAGGCGCTGCTGGACCTGGGCCTGATGTCCACGGACGAGCTGAAGACCATCACCGGGAAGAAGATGAAGGCCAACCCGCTGCCGCCGAAGAAGGCGCGCCGCGACGAAGAGGACCCGCCGGCCCGCGTCGCCGCCGTGAAGGCCGCCAAGGCCCCCAAGGCGGACAAGGGGTCCAAGGGCGCCAAGGCGCGTCCGGCCACCCGTGCCGCCCGCGTGGGCAAGCCGGCCCCGGCCGCGAAGAAGAAGGCCGCCAAGGGCAAGGCCCGGTAGTCCCCACCGCAGTCCTGACTGTCGAAGGGCTCCAGGTTGCCCGCGCGATGCGCGTGCAATCCGGGGCCCTTCCGTTTTAGGAGTTCCCCCATGCTGAGCCCCGAGCGTATTGAAGCCCTGTGTGAAGCGTCCCGCCCCAAGCTGGAGGCGATGCGCACCGCCCTGCGCGCCCATGGCAGCGCGCTGGTGGCGTTCTCCGGCGGCGTGGACTCCACCTTCGTCCTCGCGATCGCGGCGGAAGTGCTGGGCGAGCGCGCCCTGGCGCTCACCGCGCTGTCCGCCTCCGTCGCCCCGGAGGAGGAGCGCGAGGCCCGCGAGCTGGCGGACCGGCTGGGCGCCCGGCACGTCGTCGTCTCCAGCAACGAGCTGGCGAACCCCAGCTACGCCGCCAACCCCACCAACCGCTGCTACTTCTGCAAGACGGAGCTGTACGACCTCTGCGAGGCGAAGCGCGCGGAGCTGGGCCTCGCCGTGGTGCTGGACGGCTTCAACGCGGACGACTTCAAGGATCACCGCCCCGGCCACAAGGCCGCGAAGGAGCACCAGGTGAGCTCGCCCCTGGCCCAGGCGGGGCTCACCAAGGATGAGATCCGCGCGTGGAGCCGCAAGCTGGGGCTGCCCACCTGGGACAAGCCGCAGATGGCGTGTCTGGCGTCGCGCATCCCCTATGGCACGTCCGTGACGCGCGACCGGCTCCTGCAGATCGCCGCCGCGGAGTCGGAGCTGCGCGCGCTGGACTTCAAGCAGTTCCGCGTCCGCTACCACCAGGACGTGGCGCGCATCGAGCTGGCCAGCGAGGAGTACCCGCGCTTCTTCGAGGCCGGCATCCGCGAGCGGATCAACGGCGCCTTCAAGTCCCTGGGCTTCAAGTTCGTGGCCCTGGATCTGGAGCCGTTCCGCTCCGGCCGCCTCAACGAGGCCGCCGGCATCGCCCCCGCGGCCGGGGCAGGGCAGGGCAAGGCCGAGGGCTTCAAGCTCCCGGTGGTGGGGTGAGGGGTTTCCTGATCGCGCTGCCCCTGTTGCTGGCCACCCCCGCTGGCGCCGTGGAGTACCTGGACGACAGTCCCTACGCGCGCCGGCGCTCGCTGATCCTCACGGTGGGGCCCGGGGCCACGTACTCCGAACGGATCAGCGAGGAGGCCGCCGTGTCCGGGCTCGCCGGACAGCTGGACCTGGGGGCCGCGATCACCGTGGGCTACGAGGGAGATGAGGTGTTCCTCCTCGCGCGCGGCAGCACCGGCCGCCCGGGGGAGGAGCTGGCGCTGATCACCGGCTACCGCAGCATGTTTGGATCCGAGTCCTGGCGGACCTTCTTTGATCTCGGCGTTTCCGTGCGTCCGATTTCTGGGCCGTGGCTGGGGCCTCGCATAGGGTTCGGCGCCAGACACACCCTCTCGGATCATTTCGCGCTGTACGGCGGGCTCGGCTTCACGTTCGGGTTCGGCTCCGGACTGCGCGCGGACACCGAGCTCTTCACCGGGTTGCAGTGGATCATCCCGGTGGGTTCGGCCTCGTAGGTTGTTTTCTTGAGGTTGTCCGACATTGTGAGAGGGTGTGTGCATCTGTCGGAGGCCACGCACTTGGACATGAATCCCCGCCTCACCTCGGTCGTGTTTCGTCTCAACCGCGAAAAGCTGGACGCCCTGAAGGAGCTGTCGCGCACCACGCGCATCCGTCAGAGCGAGTACCTCCGGGAGGCCATCTCGGATCTGCTGGCGAAGTACGAAGCGCGCTTCGTGGACTGAAGCGCCACGTCAGCCCGGCGGCGCTCCCGTGAAGGGTGGCGCGTCGGGCAGACCGGGCGGGTGGAGGCGCTCGCCGGGCCCGAAAGGGTCCACCGCGGAAGGATAGCGGACCTCCCACAATACCAGCCCATGCGCCGGGGCCTTGAAGCCGGCCAGGGCGGTCCCCGAATCCAGCGCCGCGTGCCACTGCTCCTCGGACAGGAGCCCCGCGGCCACCTTCAGCGCGCTGCCCACCAGGTACCGCACCTGGTAGCGCGCGAAGCCGTCTCCTTCCAGCCGCGCCTCGAAGAGCCCTCCGCCCAGCTCCCGCAGGGTGGCGGACTGGAGCGTGCGCGGCTTCTGGGGACTGGAGCGCTCGTGGAACGCGGTGAAGTCCCGCGTGCCCACGGCGCGGGCGAGCAGCGCCTCCAGCTTCTCCGGCGTCACCCGGTGGCCTGCCTGGAGGGTTTCGTCCGCCGCCACGTCCAGCGCGTACGGCCTCCAGGTTTCCGGAGGCGGAGCGCCCAGCGTCAGGTGGTAGCGGTACTCCTTGCCGCTCGCGCTCCACTGGGCGTGGAACGCGCCCGGCGGCCGCTTCGCGATGCACAGCCCCACGTCCGGGGACAGGTGCGGCGCGAGCTTCGCGGGCAGCGACTCCAGGGGCACGTCCTCATTGAGGCGCAGGCTGATGACCTGCATCCGCGCGTGGACGCCCCGGTCGGTGCGCCCGGACGGCATCACCGTGGCCGGTGAGCCTGCCTGCTCCAGGGCGTTTTCGAGCGCGTCCTGGACCGTGGGACCTTCCACCTGGCGCTGGAAGCCGCGGAAGTTTCCACCGCGATACCAAGTCCACAGTACGGCGGGAATTCGTTTGGGCGAGGACCTGGCCACGGCGTTGCGGTGTCGGCGGGAGAAACACGATACTCCCGCGCGAATGCTGGCCGCTCAAGAACTCGCGATGGACAGTGATGGGCAGTGGCTTTTCCGACAGGGCGACCTGGTGCTGGGGCCCATCACCGCGTCCCAGGTGGTGGAGAAGCTCTACACGGGGGAACTGACCCCCGACAGCCCGGTGGCCCCGGCCGGTGAGCGGGAGTTCCGCAACCTCCGGGACACCGCCGCCTTCCAGGTGCACATCGCGCGCTTCGAGGCGCAGGGCCGCGTCGCCCAGACGATGCTCGTCGAGCAGGCCCGCAACCAGAAGCGGGTGAAGGTGCTGGCCGGCGTCGCCGCGGGCGTGGCGCTCCTCTTGGGCGTCACCGGCTGGTACCTGGCGCGCAACGCCGCCGTGTACGGCCTGTTCGGCGCGACGGAGGAGGGCGACGGCATCACCATGGACCCGCCCACCATCCGCCTGGCCCAGGCGCGCGGGGACGACGAGGACCTCTTCGCCTACCCGACCCATGATCCGCGCCGCCCGGATCGCCCCGCGGGGCAGGGCAGTGGTGGCACCAAGACAAGCGGAAGTGGCGCGGTGGCCACCGCCGCCGTCGCGGGCAGCCGGCCGCCGCCTCGCACGGGCAGCGTCTCCACGGATCCGGACGGCCTGGAGATGGCCCAGCAGTTCGACCAGGGCGCCATCAACCGCGTCGTCGCGGGCAACCAGTCCAAGCTCTTCCGCTGCTTCAAGGAAGAGGCCGAGCGCACGCCCGGCCTGGCCGCGAAGATCCCCATGGAGTTCGTCATCGGGAACGACGGGCGCGTGAACAAGCTCTGGGTGGACAACCCCCAGTTCAAGCAGGGCCCGCTCTACGAGTGCTTGTTCTCGGAGCTGAAGAAGTGGCCCTTCAAGGCCTACGACGGCGAGCGCGCGACCGTGGGGCTGTCGTTCAATATCGGCAAGCGAGGGTAGGGCGACTTTCTTGCCCACCCTGCGGACGTGCCCGATACAACAGGCATGTCCGCCTCTGTCGCCGAAGTCGAAATCGCCAAGAAGGCCATGAGCGTCCCCCCGGGGACGTTCCGCCACACCGTCCTGCTCGCCGCCAAGCGCTTCAAGTCCACCTGGGCGGAGCTGGGCAAGCTGCTCGTCCAGGTCCGGGACGAAGCGAAGTACGAGGAGTGGGGCCACGCCTCCTTCGAGGCCTACTGCCTCAAGGAGCTGCACATCAAGAAGCAGACGGCGCTCAAGCTCACGCGCTCGTTCAGCTTCCTGGCCAAGCACGAGCCCCCGGAGGAGCTCCAGCAGCACGAGTTCCCGGAGAAGGCCCCCGCCTTCGAGGTGGTGGAAGTCCTGGCCGACGCCGAGGAGCGGGGCCAGCTGTCCCCCACGGAATACAAGTCGCTGCGCGACAGCATCTGGAGCCCGGAGAAGTCCCCCACGGAGCTCAAGAAGGAGTTCGCCGAGCGCTTCCCCCGGCCCCCGCCGGAGCCGCCCCCGGAGAGCATCCAGGTGCGGAAACTGGCGCAGCTGGCGCGAAAGCTCGCCTCCGAGCTGGCGGGAAGCCGTCGAGTCCCCAACGCTGTCGCCGAGCGGGCGGCCTCCCTGGCGGACGATGTCGAAGAACTCGCGTCGAGCGTGACGGACGCCTGAGTCGCTGTTATCCAAGACCGACCCGTTGACCTGGGCTGAACGCTCCCAGGAAAGGGCGCTTCCACCGGGCTTCCTGCCCGACGGGGAGGGCCCTATAGTGGGTTCAGGGCCTGTAGCATGTGGGCCTGGAGCCGTCGTAAAGACGTGGGCGGCTTCGCGGGTGTTGGAGTGCGGTGGTCGGCGGAGAAGGTCCCGAACCGGGACCGGCGAACTCGGAGGCGGCAGTGAAGAAGGAGCACCACGTCAACCTGTCCTGCTCGTTCTGCGGCAAATCGCAGCGCGAGGTTCGGAAGCTCATCGCCGGACCCACGGTCTACATCTGCGACGAGTGCATCAAGCTGTGTAACGACATCATCGCGGACGAGAACGAACGCGAGGAGGGCAAGCCGCAGGTCAGCCTGCCCACGCCGCTGGAAATCAAGGCGTTCCTCGACGACTACGTCATCGGCCAGGACCAGGCGAAGAAGGTCCTCTCGGTCGCGGTGTACAACCACTACAAGCGCATCTATCAGAAGAAGCCGGCCGCCCGGCCGCGCCCCGGGGTGAAGGCCCCTGGCGGCGAGGACGTGGAGCTGCAGAAGAGCAACATCCTGCTCATCGGCCCCACGGGCTCCGGCAAGACGCTGCTCGCGCAGTCCCTGGCGCGCTTCCTCAACGTCCCCTTCACCATCGCGGACGCCACCAGCCTCACCGAGGCCGGCTACGTGGGTGAGGACGTCGAGAACATCATCCAGAACCTCCTCCACAACGCCGATTACGACGTGGAGAAGGCCGCGCGCGGCATCGTCTACATCGACGAGATCGACAAGATCGCGCGCAAGGGCGACATGCCCAGCGCCACCCGCGACGTGGGCGGCGAGGGCGTGCAGCAGGCCCTGCTGAAGATCATCGAAGGCACCCGCGCCAACGTCACCCCGCGCGGCGGCAAGAAGTACAACCAGCAGGAGTACGTCCAGGTCGACACGACCAACATCCTCTTCATCTGCGGCGGTGCCTTCCACGGCATCGACGGCGTGATCAAGCGCCGCGTGGGTGAGAAGGGCCTGGGCTTCGGCGCGAAGATCACCCACAAGGAAGAGCGCAGCGTGGGTGAGCTGCTGGCGATGACCGAGCCGGAAGACCTGATGAAGTTCGGAATGATTCCGGAGTTCATTGGCCGTCTGCCGATGATCGCGACGCTCAACGACCTGAAGGAGGATGACCTCGTCACCATCCTCACGATCCCGAAGAACGCCCTGGTGAAGCAGTACCAGAAGATGTTCGAGATCGAGAAGGTGAAGCTCACCTTCACCAAGGAAGCGCTGCGCGCCATCGCTCGCGAGGCGATGCGCCGTCACTCCGGAGCGCGCGGCCTGCGCGCCATCATGGAGGACGCCATGCTGGAGATCATGTACGACGTGCCGTTCCGCGAGGGCGTCAAGGAGTGCAAGATCACCGAGCAGGTGATCACCAAGCACGAGCCTCCGCAGATCGTCATGGAGAAGGAAAAGAAGACCGCCTGAGGTTTCCCTCGGCGGTCGTTGTTCCCACCCGGCGCCCCTCGCCTCACAGCAGGCAGGGGCGCCGTGGTGTTCCTGGCGCCTTTCAGCTCTGCGTGACGCGCACCGTGGTCTTCATCTCGCGGCCGGTGGCGGGGTCCTTCGCGCGCATGGTGAGGATGCCCTCCACGCTCACGTCGAAGATGATCTCCACGTTCACCGTGCCGGCCTTGGCGGGCATGATCCCGGAGAAGGTGAACTCGCCCAGCAGGTCATTGCGCGCCACCGTGTCGTGGTCGCCCTGGTAGATGCGCATGGCGAGCTCGGTCTGGTTGTCGATGCTCGTCGTGGCCAGCAGTTGCTTGGCGTTGGGGATGGACGCGTTGCGCGGGAAGACGACGTGGAAGCCGCCGTCGCCGCGCTCCAGGCCAATGGCCATGGGAATCACGTCCAACAGCTGGATGCGCAGGTTGGTGTTGTCCTCCAGCGAGTGCGCGTAGAGCGCCGCGCCAATGGCCACGGCCTCGTCCGGGTGCACGCCCTTGCTGGGCGGCTTGCCGAAGAACTTGGTGAGCCGGTCCTGCACGACGGGCATGCGCGTCTGGCCGCCCACCAGCATGACTTCGTCGATGTCCTTGGTGGACAGGCCCGAGTCCACCAGCACGCGCGCCACCATCTGCAGGGTGCGGTCCACCAGCTGGTTCGTCAGCTGCTCCAGCATCTTGCGCGTGAACTTCATCTCGATGTTCAGCGGCTGGCCCTGCGCCGTCATCGTGATGAAGGGGATGTTGAAGGGGACTTCCTCGCGCGCGGACAGGTCGATCTTCGTGCGCTCGGCCAGGTCCTTGATGCGCTGCATGGCCACCGGGTCCGTGGCCAGGTCGATGCCCGTCTTGGCCGCGAAGTCCTTGAGGACGTGGTGGATGATGGCGTTGTCGAAGTCGATGCCGCCCAGGAACACATCGCCGCCGGTGGCCTTCACCTCGAAGACGCGGTCGCGGATCTCGATGATGGAGACGTCGAAGGTGCCGCCGCCCAGGTCGTAGATGACGACCTTCTCCTTGAGCGTCTTGCCCACGCCGTAGGCGAGCGCCGCCGCGGTGGGCTCGTTGATGATGCGCACCACCTCCAGGTCAATCAGCTTCCCGGCGTCCTTCACCGACTGGCGCTGCCGGTCGTTGAAGTACGCGGGCACCGTCACCACCGCGCGCTTGATGGGCGTCTTCAGGTAGTTGGAGGCGACATCCCGGATCTTCCCCAGGATCTTGGCGCTGATCTCCTGGAGGGAGAATTCCTTCTTGCCGACGTCCAGGGTGACGTCGTTCTTGGCACCGGCGCGCATGTTGTACGCGACGGCCTTCTTCATCGTGCCGACGACTTCGCTGCTGTAGCTGACGCCGACCAGGCGCTTGGAGCCGTAGACGGTGTTGCGCGGGTTGAGCTGCCACTGGCGCTTCGCCTCGAAGCCGATGAGCTCGTTGCCCTTGTCGTCGATGGCGAAGATGGAGGGGATGGTGTACTCGCCGCCCTTGTAGGGGATGAGCTTGACGTTCCCGCTGTCCTCGACGATCGCCGCGCACGAGTTCGTCGTGCCGAGGTCGATGCCGATGATGGGCTCCTTGTGCATCGCGTGTGGGCTCCGGGTGAGGCGCTGCGGCGTGAAGGGGTGTGGCTTCCCGGGACCGTATCTCACCCATCCCGGGTGCGCGAATCACGAACCATCCGTCATCCGGCGGACGCCCTCAAACTTCCAGCGCGCCTGAACCTGCCACCCCCGGGCCGCCCGCCTGGCCGGGTGGGACACGGCCGGTACCCAAGCGCGCGACCCCGAACACACCGGCCCCCAGGGGAGGGCCCGTCGCTTTACATCCCCATGGCCGGGAACGAAGGTCGTCCCCGGGGGTTCACATGCGACGGCGAAGCGCCGTGGCTACATCCGAGAGACCACCCATCCACAGAGGGGAGCCGCCGTGGAAGCGAAGGGCTATCTGCAGGAGGTGGGCGCACAGGTCAGCGCCGACTTCGTCAAGAACCGGTCCATCCTGTCCTTCGAGGAGTACCTGTCGCTCTTCTTCACGGACCCGAAGGGGCAGTCGCGCAACGCGGCGCAGTACCTGCGGGATGTGATGGACCACTACGGCACGGAGCTGGTGCCGCACCCCACCGGCACCATCCGGCGCTTCAAGGTCTTCGACGTCCCGTCCGCCGAGCATGACGGCCGCGTCGCCGGGCAGGAGGAGGTGCAGAACGCCCTCTACCGCATCCTGGGCAACTTCGTGCGTGCGGGCCGCATCAACAAGCTCATCATGCTGCACGGCCCCAACGGCAGCGCGAAGTCCAGCCTGGTCAACGCGCTGAAGCAGGGCATGGAGGACTACTCCCGCCAGGCCCAGGGGGCCCTCTACCGCATCGCGTGGGTGTTCCCGTCGGAGAAGCTGATCAAGGGCTCCATCGGCTTCGGCGAGCGCGCGGGCGCGAAGTCCGCCGAGGACGACCTCACCACGTACGCCCACCTGGACGCGGAGGCGCTGGACCTGCGCATGCCCTGTGAGCTGCGGGACCATCCGCTGTTCGCGGTGCCTCCGGCGGAGCGCAAGGGCCTGCTGGAAGGGGCGCTCAAGAAGAAGGGCCTGGGCAACGGCGACGGGGCGACGGGGGACTTCCTGTTGTCCGACTACGTGCGCGAAGGCGAGCTGTGCGCCAAGTGCCGCCGCATCTACACGGCACTGCTCAACGCCTACGGCGGGGACTACCTCAAGGTCCTGCGCCACGTGCAGGTGGAGCGCTTCTACGTGTCGCGCCGCTACCAGGTGGGCACGGTGACGGTGGAGCCGCAGATGAGCGTGGACGCCGCCGCGCAGCAGATCAGCGCGGACCGCACCCAGCTCAACATGCCGGCCGCGCTGCACAGCACGGTGCTCTTCGAACCGCACGGCCCGCTGGTGCACGCCAACCGCGGCCTCATCGAGTACGCGGACCTGCTCAAGCGCCCGCTGGAGGCCTTCAAGTACCTGCTGGGCTTCAGTGAGACGGGCGAGGTGCCCCTGGAGCCCTTCGTGCTCCAGCTGGACGAGGTGCTCATCGCGTCCTCCAACGAGAAGCACCTGGGGGCCTTCAAGGAGCTGCCGGACTTCGCGTCGTTCAAGGGCCGCATCGAGCTGGTGCGCGTGCCGTACCTGCGCCGCTACAAGGTCGAGCAGGAGATCTACGACGCGCAGATCACCGCGACGTCCGTGGGCAAGCACGTGGCGCCGCACGCGACGGAGGTGGCCGCGATGTGGGCGGTGCTCACGCGCCTGAAGAAGCCCATCCCGGACCGCTACCCGGCCCACGTGAAGCCGCTGGTGGATCAGGTGGCCCCGGTGGAGAAGCTGCACCTGTACCAGGAGGCGGGAGTGCCCGCGCGGCTGTCCTCCGCGAACACCAAGGAGCTGCTCAAGCTGCGCGAGGAGATGTACGAGGAGTCCGACGCGTACCCCAACTACGAGGGGCGCTCCGGCGCGAGCGCGCGCGAAATCAAGACGGCCCTCTTCAACGCCGCGCAGAACCCCGACTACAAGTGCCTCCACGCGCTGGCGGTGCTGGAGGAGTTGCACGCGCTCTGCAAGGACAAGAGCGTCTACGAGTTCCTCCTCCAGGAGGTGATGGACGGCTACCACGACCACGAAACCTTCGTGCGCGTGGTGGAGGGCGAGTACCTGGACCGCGTGGATTCAGAGGTGCGCGACTCCATGGGCCTGGTGTCCGAAGGCCAGTACCGCGAGCTGGTGGAGCGCTACATCCAGAGCGTCAGCCACTGGGTGCGCGGGGAGAAGATGCGCAACCGCGTGACGGGGGAGATGGAGAAGCCGGACGAGGCGCGCATGGCGGAGGTGGAGGCCATCGTGATGCCGCAGGGCGAGGCCCCTGCGGACTTCCGCCGCGGGCTGATTGCCAGCATTGGCGCGCACCGGCTGGACAACCCGGATGGCGCCATGGACTACCCGCGCATCTTCCCGGACATGTTCAAGCGCCTGCGCGACCACTACTTCGAGGAGCGCAAGCGCGTGCTGCGCAAGAACAAGGAGAACGTCCTCAAGTACCTCTCCGAGGACCGCAACCAGCTCTCCGCGCGCGAGCAGGCGCAGGTGCAGGACACGCTCAAGACGATGGCGGAGCGCTACGGCTACTGCGAGTTCTGCGCGAAGGACGCCATCCTGTTCCTGATGCGTCAGCGCTACACCTGACGGGTGGGGGAGGGCAGGCATCCTGGAAGCCGATGCCTGCTCGTCTGCTTCCCAATCCGGGCCGAGGCTCGGGATGATGGGACTTCGCACCGAGTTTGCGCGTGTGTCGTCGTCTTTTCGTCCCGCCTCATCCTTGCGCCTGGAGAGTTGATGAACCGGTTGCTGTTGGGCACCCCCCTCCTGTGGGCCCTCGTGTCGTGCGCCAGTGCCCCGTCGCAGTCCTCCGAGGACACTCCGGTCGCGACGCACACGCAGGCTCCGCTCCGGGTGGAGCGGGCGCTGTCCCGGCCCGAGCCCACGCCGCAGCCCACGCGCAAGGCGATGGTGCGGCGCATCCTCCCGCTCAACGTGCGGCTGGTGACGACGGAGGACGGCAAGGTGCGCCGCTCGGCGTCGGGCGTCGTCATTGGCACGGAGGCCGGTGAGGCCGGGCCCGTCAGCTACGTGCTCACCAACGCGCACGCGGTGGAGCAGGGCGACCTGAAGGACCCCGTGCTCAAGGTCATGTTGGACCGGCGCGCGGAGACGCACGAGTACCTGGCGGAGGTGGTGGCCACGGGCCAGGTGCCGGACCTGGACCTGGCGCTCCTGCGCGTGACGGGCGTGACGTGGCCCGTGGCGGAGCTGGCCGCGGACGACGAGCCGGAGCCCGGCGAGGACGTGGTGGTGGCGGCGTCCCCGTACGGCCGCGCGCTGTCCATCTCCGGCGGCATGGTGTCCCAGGTGGAGTGGGACAAGGAGACGAAGCACCCGCGCATGCTGAAGACGGACGCGCCCATCGGCTACGGGGCCTCCGGCGGCGGCATCTTCAGCCTGGAGACGGGGCGGCTGTTGGCCATCGTGGAGGGCTACCGCACCGCGAAGGTGGACTTCGAGGTCGCCTCCCAGAACTTCAGCTTCGACGTGCCCATGCCCGGCGAGACGTTCGCCGCGCCCAGCGCCAAGGTGCGCGGCTTCCTCCAGGCGAAGGGCTTCGGCCGGCTCCTGGAGCGCTCCGCGGACCCGGAGGGTGCGGGGCCCCAGAAGACCGCGAGTCGTTGAGCCAACAGCCCCGGACCGAGAAATTGGTGCGGGCCTGATCCAGCGTTAGAGCTGCGGGCTCTTTCGCTGGAGGGTTCACGCGCATGTCCGCTCGGGGCAATTGGGATCAGTACTTCATGGACATCGCCCAGCAGGTGGCCACCCGCGCCACCTGCGACCGCAAGCACGTGGGCGCGGTGCTGGTGCGGGACAAGACCATCCTGTCCACCGGCTACAACGGCGCCATCCGCGGCCTGCCCCACTGCGATGAAGTGGGCCACATGATGGAGAACGGCCACTGCGTGGCCACCGTCCACGCGGAGGCCAACGCCATCATCCAGGCCGCGAAGAACGGCGTCGGAATCGACGGGGCGACCATCTACACGACCGCCAGCCCCTGCTGGCCGTGCTTCAAGCTGATCGCCAACAGCGGCTGCACCCGCATCGTCTTTGGCGAGTTCTACCGGGACCCGCGCATCTTCGAGTACGCGGCCCGGCTGGGCCTCCAGCTGGTGGGCCTGGGCGCCGCCGCGCAGCCGCCGTCGCCCGCAACCGGCACCTGAGGGCGGACGCGGTGTCCGGGGGTGGACACCCCCTGGACACGCTGATCGCGCAGGGCGGGGTTCCCGTTCGTTGAATGACACTTGCGAGTGGTCCTAAGTGGCTGTTCCGACACGGGAATTTTAGAACTCCGGCAAGAATTACCGACCCAGGGTTGACGATCCCAGGGGTGCTCCCTAAATCCTGGCCTCGGTAGGGCGGCGGCGGGGGTGGGGCGACGGAAATTCCTAGGAGTTCCAGGTGGTTAACTCATCTCTCATGGCCAGCAGTGTGCCTTCTGTCCAGGATGTGTCGGACCCGGTGGTGGGCGCGGCCCGCTACGACGCGGTTCCGCCCTTGATGGACAGCCTGCTGCACGACGTGCGCAACCCGCTCAACGCGCTGGCCATCCATCTCGAAGTTCTCTCCGAGAAGCTCAAGGGCGAGTCCGGCCAGGTGCCGGCCACGCAGGAGAAGAACCTCAAGGCGATGCGCGAGCAGATCGCCCGCGTGGACGGCCTGCTCAAGCTCTTCTCGGACTTCATCGTGTTTCGCGGGGCGGGCCCCTCCGGGGACGCGCCGCTGTCGGACGCCACCGGCAAGGCCCTGGACGTGCTGGGCCATGAGAGCCGCCGGCGCCGCCTCCAGGTCCAGCGCCTCATCGAGCCGGACGTGCAGGCCCACCTGGAGGACACCACCGAGCTGGGGTTCTTCCTGGTGCAGGTGCTGATGCGCGCCTTCCAGCGCGCGGAGTCCGGCGCCACCGTCGTCGTGTCGGTCCGCGCCGAGGGCGCGAACGCGGTGCTGGAGGTGTCGGACGGCTCCTCGGCGCCCGAGCGGGCGACGGACACCGTGGCCGCGCTGACGCTCCGCTCGGCCCAGCTGGGCCTCGAATTCTTCGTGGAGGCGGGGACGTGCCGCCTCGTGTTCCCGCGCGCCTGACCTTCCCCCCAGGCGCGGTCGGTTATCCATCCGGTTTCATCACGCTTCATCGCAGTGGAGGTTTTCACCTTGGGCAGCGCACGAATCCTGGCCGTGGATGACGAACGTGAGACCTGCGAGGCCCTGGCGGAGATGTTGTCCGCCTGGGGTCACAAGGTCGAAACGGCGTTCGACGGGCATGACGCCCTCCGCAAGGCCGGTGAGTTCCGGCCCGACGTCGTCCTGTCGGACCTCGCCATGCCGGAGACGGACGGCCTGTGGCTGTTGCGCAACCTGCGCGACGAGCTGCCGGATTGCCCGGTGGTGTTCCTCACCGGCCGCGGCACCATCGACACCGCCGTGGAGTCCATCCGCGAGGGCGCCTACGACTTCATCGTGAAGCCGCTGGACACCGCGCGGCTCAAGGTCTGCATCGACCGCGCGCTGGAGAAGAAGGAGACGATGCGCGAGGTGCAGACGCTCCGGCGCCGCCTCAAGCAGCTGGGCTCCACGGACCTCATCGCCGGCTCCACCGGGATGCGCAAGGTCATCGAGATGATCGAGAAGGTGGCCCCCTCCAAGGCCAGCGTCTCCATCAGCGGCGAGTCCGGCACGGGCAAGGAAGTGGTGGCCCGCACGGTGCACAACCTGTCCCTGCGCCGCGACAAGCCCTTCATCGCCATCAACTGCGCGTCCATCCCCGCGACGCTGATCGAGTCCGAGCTCTTCGGTCACGAGCGCGGCGCCTTCACCGGCGCGGATCAGCGCCGCCCGGGCGTGTTCGAGATGGCCCACGGCGGCACGCTGTTCCTGGACGAATTGGGTGAGATCCCCATCGACCTGCAGGCCAAGCTCTTGCGCGTGCTGGAGGAGGGCCGCCTGCGCCGGCTGGGTGGCAAGGTGGAGATCGAAGTGGACGTGCGCGTGCTGTCCGCCACGAACCGCGACCTGAAGCAGGAGATCAAGAACCAGCGCTTCCGCGAGGACCTCTACTTCCGCCTCAACGTGTTCCAGCTGCACCTGCCGCCCCTGCGCGAGCGCCGGGACGACGTGCCCATCCTGGTCCAGCACTTCGTGGACAAGTTCCGCGGGGACTCCGCCAAGCGCGTCTCCGGCGTGCACCCGGACGCGATGGAGGTCCTCAAGAACTACGACTGGCCGGGCAACATCCGCGAGCTGCGCAACGCCGTGGAGCGCGCCGTCATCCTCTGCGACGGGGAGCTGATCACCCGCGAGCACCTGCCACCTGACATGGCCGGCAAGTCCCCGGAGCGCCACACGTTCAAGCTGCCGTTCGGCCTGAGCCTGGACGCCGTGGAGCGCGAGTACATCCTGGGCAGCCTCCAGCGCAACGGGAACAACAAGGCCCGCACGGCGGAGGTCCTGGGCGTGAGCGAGAAGACGCTCTACAACAAGCTCAACCGCTACGCGGCGGAGAACCGGGCCCAGGGCACCCCGGGTGGCGGCAGCCCCCTGGGGGGACAGGGCAACGACGGCCCCTTGAGCGCCAGCAGCTTCCTGACCCGCTAATCCGCACCCTGGCCCCCGGCCCGGCGGCCCACGGCCGCTCGCCCCCTTGAGCGCCAGCAGCTTCCTGACCCGCTAATCCGCACCCTGGCCCCCGGCCCGGCGGCCCACGGCCGCTCGCCGCTGACCTGACGGGTAGGCAAGAAGGCCCGGATTCCGGGCCCTTGGCAGGGCTCCTGGAGAGCGCGCACGGGGCCTCCCCAGGCCGGTTTAAAGGGGCGGGGGAGGTCTCGAAAACCCCTGTCAATTCTTGACTTTTCCCCCCTGAACGGGGGATCCTCAGGGCCTCTCCCACCCGTTGGTGAGGGCCCGGCCGGGACGTTTCATTTCGGGCCACGTCCGCCCCCCATGGTGCGGTCGTCCGACGTGAGTCATCTGGGGTGCCGCCGGGGGGGCACAAGGAAGGCCACAACGCAATGAGCGACGCGCGAGTTCTTCACTTCTTCGGCGGCAAGGGCGGGGTCGGCAAGACCACGCTTGCGGCAGCGTACGCGGTGAGGCTCTCCGAAGAAGCGCCCAAGCACCGGGTGCTGGTCGTCTCGTTGGATCCGGTCCAGTCCCTGTCGGACCTCGTGAAGAAGAAGCTGCCGGCGAAGCCCACCAAGCTCCAGGCGGGCAAGGGCGAAGGCGGCCTCTTCGGCGCGGAGCTGAACCCGCCCGCGCTGCTCAAGCCGTTCCTGGCGGAGTACCTGCCGGCGCTGGCGAAGGCGGCGGTGAAGGGCACGCACCTGTCGGACGAGGAGCTGGGCAAGCTCTACCAGCAGGCGGTGCCGGGGCTGGAGGAGCTGGTGGCCCTCTTCCACGTGGTGGAGCTGCTGGAGTCCGGCGACTACGACCGCATCGTGGTGGACACTGCGCCCACCAGCCACACGCTGCGCCTGTTCGACATGCCGGCGCAGCTGCGCAAGTTCCTGGGCTTCGTGAAGGCGGGCCAGGACCGCGCCGCCCCGGCCCCCAGCGGCAAGGGCAAGAAGGCGGCCGCTGCCGCGGCAGCGGCGGAGGGCTCTGGCGGCTTCCTGGATCAGGTGGGCCAGAAGGCGGAGAAGCTGCTCGCGCTGCTGAAGGATCCGGCGCGCACGGCCTTCCATCTGGTGGCGCTGGCGGAGCCGGTGCCGGAAGCGCAGACGCGCATGTACTTCACCCAGCTGCGCGAGCGCGGGCTGCCGGTGACCGAGGTGGTGGTCAACCAGGTGGAGGACCACGAGGGCTGTCCGGCGTGTCAGGGCCGCCGCGGCCTGCAGGCGCCGCACGTGCGCAAGTACCAGGCGCTGGACAAGACCGTGCCCGTGAACCTGCTGGGCCGCCGTGAAGTGGCGCCCCGGGGGCTGGACGGGCTGAAGGAGTTCGCCAAGGAGTGGGCGGCGGGCAAGGAGACCAAGGCGCTGGAGTTCAGCGCGGCCGAAGGGCCTCCGGCGCTGGTGCGCGCCCCGTCCATGCCGCCCATCGCGGCGCCTCCGCTGCCGCCCACGCGGCTCATCTTCTTCGTGGGGCAGGGCGGGGTGGGCAAGTCCTCCTGCGCGGCCGCCGCGGCGGTGACGCTGACGGAGAAGGAGGGGCCGGTGCTCCTCATCTCCACGGACCCCGCGCACTCGCTGTCGGACGTGCTGCAGAGCCGGCTCACCGACACCGAGACCCAGGTGAAGGGCACCAAAGGCCTGTACGCGCGCGAGCTGGACATGGCGGGTTGGTTCAACGCCCTGCGCAAGCGGCTGAAGGAGAAGGCGGAGAAGGCCTTCGAGGGCGCGCCCAAGGCGGGCAACGACGTGCCGGCGGACCTGCTCTACCTGCGCAACCTGCTGGAGTGCGCGCCCCCGGGCATCGACGAGCTGGCGGCCATGTCCGTGCTGACGGACGCGCTGGTGCAGGAGCGCTTCAAGCGCATCGTGGTGGACTCGTCGCCGCAGGTGACCAACGTCCGCGTGGTGGAGCTGGCGGATACAGCGAAGACGTGGCTGGGCGCGCTGCACGGCATCCTCAACAAGCACCGCGCCAAGGGCCTGGGCGAGCTGGCGGATGACCTGGCGGCGATGCTCAAGCATGTGAAGCGCTTCGAGGACGCGCTGGCGTCCCCCAGCGAGTCGCGCTTCGTGGTCGTCACGCGCGGCGAGGACCTGGCGTCGTCCCGCACGGAGCGGCTGGTGGAGTACCTCAAGGAGAAGAAGCTCCAGGTGGAGCGGGTGCTCGTCAACCGCGTGGGCCCCAAGTCCACCTGCGACAAGTGCGAGAACCGCCGCAAGCTGGAGCTGAACGCGGCCAAGGCCATGGAGAAGAAGATTGGCCTGCCCGTGACGATGGCGCCCGCGCTGGGCCGTCACCCCGCGGGGCTGCGCGAGCTGAAGGCGTTCCGCACCGCCTGGTACGCGCTGTCCGCGCCGCCGGCGAAGGTCAAGGCGGCCTGAGTCCTTCCGCCGCGCCGGGCTCCTCTAGCGGGGGCCCGGCAGCAGCAGGGACAGGGGCAGCCGGTGGGGATCCGCCCGGCGCACCCGGCCCAGCAGGTCCACGGCGGTCGCCTCGAGCGAGCGCGCCGTCGGGGCCGCCGGCACCTTCAGGTGCTGATGGAGCACCCAGCCTGGACCCAGGAGCATCAGCGCCACCGCCGGCACGATGCACAGGGTCACCACCGCGCTGGCGCCGCCCACCGTGCCCAGCACGCGCAGCACCGGGGAGGCCTGGATGCGCGGGCGCTGCAGGGCCGCGAGGATGCGCGCGAAGAGGGCACCTCCCACGAGCCCCAGCACCGTGGCCAGCCCCCAGCTCAGCCCGCCCACCGGAGTTCCGAGCACCGGCTCCAGCAGCTGGGGCGCCAGGGCTCCCAGCACGAAGGCGAGGATGACGGGCGCGACCGCGACGATGGCGACCAGCCCCCAGTGTCTGGCGTTGAGTCGATGCACGGCTTCCCCCTCGGCTACACGGGGAAGGTGGTCACCGGCAGGCAGGCGCGCCAGGGCGGTGTCCCCCAGGGCGCGGGTAGGCGTGCACGGGGCGTCACTTCACGTCAGGCGTCGCACTCCGACGGGCTGTCGGTGAAGCCGCCCAGGGGCTCCGGGAAGGTGAGGGCGCCCGCCTCGCTGAGGGTGCCGGTGACGGGCGCGGCGTTGGGGAGCTTCACCTCCACCGTGCGGCCCTTGACGGTGTACGTGCCTGGGGTCCGGGACTCGCGGGGTGTGCCGGAGTCGTCCACGTCCCTCTTCCAGAGCTCCACGCGGCCCCCATTCTGGAACTTCAGGGCACGGGTGGTGCCGTAGACGCCCACGCCGGGGCCGTACCAGGACACCGCCCGCAGGAGGGCCGGCACGTCGGCCACCCTTTCGGGCGTGCGGCCCAGCAGCTTCTGCCAGCCGAGTGTGTCCCGGATGACGTCCAGGTCCCGGTCCTCCTTCGCCCGCTGGAGGCGGCGCGCGTCCAGGCGCACGGCGGTGGCCAGCTTCTCCACGATGACGTCGCGGTGGGCGCTGTACTCGCACACCTTGCCCTGCTTGCGCAGGAGGCCCAGGGTGGCGGCGGCGTTGTAGTGGGCCAGGGCGTAGTCCGGGCTGGCCTGTGCGGCCGCCTGGAATTTCTCCAGCGCCTCCGGATAACGGCCGGACTGGTACAGCCGGAACCCCTGCGTGTTGAGGGCCCGGCCGGAAGAGGGGGCCGCCGGAGCGGCGGACAGCGTCAGGGCCAGCAGGGACAGGGCGAGGACCATGTTGCTCCAGACGGGCGGTCCCCCCGGACATTCCAGGGGTGCGTAACCGCTTGCGCGTTGATTGGCCTGAACCCTGGTGCTAGTTCGGCGCCATGGCAACCGGCATTGGCTACGCGCTCGACTTCGAGCGCCCGCTCATCGAGCTGGAGAAGAAGATCGAGGAGCTGAAGGCCCTCTCCACCAGCGGCTCGGTGGATTTCTCCTCTGAAATCTCCAAGCTGGAGAAGAAGGCGAAGAAGCTCCAGTCGGAGATCTTCAGCGACCTGACCCGCTGGCAGATGGTGCAGCTGTCGCGCCACAACTCGCGTCCGTACTTCCTGGACTACGTCCAGCACCTGTTCACGGACTTCTTCGAGATGTGCGGCGACCGGCACTTCGGCGAGGACCCGTCCATCGTCGGCGGCTTCGCGCGCTTCGACGGCAAGACGGTGATGGTCATCGGCCACCAGAAGGGCCGCAACACGCGCGAGAACATGGCCCGCAACTTCGGCATGCCGCGCCCGGAGGGCTACCGCAAGGCGCGCCGGCTGATGGAGCTGGCCGAGCGGATGGAGAAGCCCATCCTCACCTTCGTGGACACGCCGGGCGCGTACCCGGGCATCGGCGCGGAGGAGCGCGGGCAGGCGGAGGCCATCGCCGTGAACCTGGAGGTGATGAGCCGGCTGCGCGTGCCCATCATCGCCACCGTGATTGGCGAGGGCGGCTCCGGCGGCGCGCTGGCCATCGGCGTGGGCAACCGCGTGCTGATGCTCCAGAACAGCGTCTACTCCGTCATCACCCCGGAGGGCTGCGCGTCCATCCTCTTCCGTGACGCCAGCAAGGCGGACAAGGCCGCGGACGCGATGCGTCCCACCGCGCCGGACCTGCTGGAGATGAAGATCATCGACGAGATGATTCCCGAGCCGCCGGGCGGCGCGCACCGCGACCCGGCCAAGACGGCGGAGACGCTGGGCAAGGCGCTGCGCAAGCACCTGGGCCAGCTGGCGGAGCTGAGGCCGGACGCGCTGGTGCGCGACCGCTACGACAAGTTCCGCGCCTTCGGCGTGTTCTCCGGCAAGTAGGGGGTTCTCACCACATGCGACCGCTCGTTCCTCCCTACGTCGAGACGCTCAAGGCCTACGTTCCGGGCAAGCCCATCGAGGAGACCGAGCGGGAGTACGGCCTCAAGGGCGTCATCAAGCTGGCCTCCAACGAGAACCCGCTGGGCCCGTCGCCCCGCGCCGTGGAGGCCATGCGCAACGCCGCCGCGCAGGTGCACCTGTACCCGGACGCCACCAGCTTCCACCTGGTGCGCAAGCTCGCCGCGCACCTGGGCGTGAAGCCGGAGGAAGTGGTGCTGGGCAGCGGCTCCAACGAGCTCATCGAGCTGTTGATGCGCACGTTCACGACGCCCGAGGAGGAGATCCTCCTGTGCAAGGGCTCGTTCCCCGCGTACCGCATCTCCGCGCAGGCGCACGGCCGTGCGTTCGTGGAGGTGCCCATGCGCGAGGGCTTCCGCTACGACCTGGAGGCCATGGCCCGCGCCGTCACGCCGCGCACGCGCATGGTGTTCCTGGCCAACCCGGACAACCCCACGGGCACCACGTTCGGGCGCAAGGACCTGGAGACGTTCCTCGCGGCGGTGCCGAAGGACGTGCTCGTCGTCCACGACGAGGCCTATGCGGAGTTCGTGGACTGGCCCGACTACGCGAGCGCCGTGGAGCTGTTCCACGCGCACCCGAACCTGGTGGGGCTGCGCACCTTCAGCAAGATCCACGGGCTGGCCGGCATCCGGCTGGGCTGCGCGGTGATGGACGCGAAGCTCGCGGGCTACGTGCACCGCACGCGCATGCCGTTCAACCTGACGACGGTGGCGCAGGCGGCGGGCATGGCCGCGCTGGAGGACACCGAGCACGTGGAGCGCACGCGCGAGAACAACCGCGTGGGCCTGCGCTTCTACGGAGAAGAGCTGCCGAAGCTGGGGCTCACGCTGACGGACAGCCACGCGAACTTCGTCTTCGTGGACTGCCACCGTCCGTCCGGTGAGGTGTACGAGCAGCTCTTGCGCCGGGGCGTCATCGTGCGGCCCATGGCGGGCAACGGCCACCCGAACTGCCTGCGCATCTCCGTGGGCTCGCCCCAGGAGAACGCGCGCTGCGTGGCCGCGCTGAAGGAGGCCCTGTCATGAGCACGCGTCCGTTCATCGTCGCCATCGACGGGCCGGCCGGTGCGGGCAAGTCCTCCGTGTCCAAGCTGCTCGCGCGGCGGCTGGGCTTCGCGCTGGTGGACACCGGCGCCATCTACCGCTGCGTGGCGCTGATGGCCTCGCGCGAGGGCATTGCGTTCGACGACGACGCGAAGCTGGGCGAATTGCTCGGGCGCGTGCGCATCCACTTCCAGGTGGTGGGCGAGGAGAACCACGTCTTCCTGGGCGGCGAGGACGTGTCGTCGGAGATCCGCACGCCGCCCATCTCCATGGGCGCGTCGCAGGTGTCCGGGCGGCCGGTGGTGCGCGCGGGGCTGCTCGCGCTCCAGCGGCGGCTGGCGCTGGAGGCGGCGTCGGGTGCCATCCTGGAGGGCCGGGACATTGGCACGGTGGTGTTCCCGGACGCGGACGTGAAGTTCTTCCTCCAGGCGAACCCGGAGGTGCGCGCGCGCCGCCGCTTCGAGGAGCTGTTCCAGAAGGGAGTGGACAGCAGCCTGGAGGGCGTCCTCCAGGATCAGACGCGCCGCGACGCCGCGGACTCCGGCCGTGAAGTGGCGCCCCTGAAGCCCGCCGAGGACGCGGTGCACGTGGACTCCAGCAGCATGCCGCTGTCGGAGGTGGTGCGGTCGCTGGAGCAGGAAATCGAGCGCCGCCGGGCCTCGCGCGGCGCCTGAGTTCGTCCCCTAGAAGCTGACGCCGTCCGTGGTGGGGGCGGGCACCGTCATGGTCAGCCGGGCCTGGGTGCCGTCCTTCTCGTAGAAGCGGTGGTAGAGGTACAGGTCCGCCATCACCTGCTTCACGTAGCCGCGCGTCTCCCGGTACGGGATGGACTCCACGAACAGGTCCAGGGGCAGGCCGCCGCGCTCCTGCGTCCAGCGCACCGCCGCCTTGGGGCCCGCGTTGTAGGCCGCCGCCGCCAGCGCCGGGTGCGCGAAGCGCTTCATCAGCTGCGCCAGGTACCACGCGCCGTAGCGGATGTTGCGCTCCGGGGCGAACAGGTCCGCTGGCGCGGGCGCGGGCTCCGCCATCTTCTGGGCGATCTCCGTCGCCGTGGGCGGGATGATCTGCATCAGGCCGCGCGCGTCCGCCGCGCTCATGACCTCCGGCCGGAAGGCGCTCTCGCGCCGCATGATGGCCCACACGAGGAACGGATCCAGCGCCTGCCGCGTGGCCTCCGTCTCCACCGCCTGGGCGAACGCGCGCGGGTAGAACGCGGCCAGCGCGTCCGGTGCCTTCGCCCCGAAGGCGCGGCCCCACAGGTGACGCGCCGCCACGACGTGCGCGTGGCCGTACTCGCCCAGCTGCAACAGGGCGTGCGCGAACGGCAGCGCCTGGTCCGCGCCGCGCAGGCCCGACACGCGCGACTGCACCTCGTCCGCCGCGTCGCGGAAGAGGCCCGCGCGCGTCAGCGCCACCGCCAGCTCCAGCTCCGGCGGGCGGGGGAGGGTGAGCTGCTTCGGAGGCTGCGGGAAGGCCGCGGGCGGCGTGCGCCCCAGTTCGCGCAGCCGCTCCGTGGCGAGCAGCGCGTAGAACGACGCGGGCGCCGCGCTGATGACGGCCTCATAGGCGGGCCCCACCGTCGCCGGCTTGCCGCCGCCCAGCTCCTCCGTGCGCGCCTGCCAGTAGCGCGCCTGCGGCGCCATGCTCGTCTTCGGATAGGCCGTCACCAGGTCGTCCAGCGCCTGGCGCGCCTTCGCGTACTGCTCCAGCCGGATGTGCGAGAGCGCGCGGAACCACATCGCCTCGTCGCGGCGGCGCGAGCCCTTGTAGCGCTTCTCGTAGTCCGCGAAGGACTTCGCCGCGTCCTCGAAGCGGCCACCCTGCAGGTCCAACCACGCGGCGAAGAACGCGCCCTCCTCACCGGCCGCTTGGGAGGGGTAGGCCTTGTCCAGCGCCGCCATCAGCTTGCGCGCCTTCTCGTTGTCGTCCGATTTCAGCGCCCGGCGCGCCACCACCAGCGCGGCCTCCGCGGCGATGGCCGGCGGCCCCTTGCGCGCCACCGCGAGCGCCTTCTCCGCCTCCTCGCGCTTGCCTCGGGCGAAGAGCACCTGCGCGCGCAGGAGCGCCACCTGTGCCTGGGCGGGCACGCCCTTCACCAGCCCCCGCTTCTCCGCCGTCAGGAGCTCGTCCTCGGCCCGCGTCGCCGCGCCGTCGGAGAGCAGGCCCCGGGCGCGCTGGAGATGCTCGGGCAGGGTGAGCTTCACCGCGGGCTTCAGCGCGGCCAGCTGCTCCAGCGCCTCGTCCGCGTAGGGGTGGGTGGGGAAGCGCAGCGCCACCGTCTTCAGGTCCGCCCGCAGGCCCGCCGCGTTGCCGGTGGCCGCGCGCGTCTGGGCGCGCTGGAAGAGCAGCTCCGGGGTGGGCTGCGCCGCCGCCGCGGACTCCAGCACCGGGGCCGCGTCCTTGGGACGGTGTGCGTCCAGGAGCGACTCACCCAGGCGGGCGCGGGCGCGCACGGCCAGGGCAGGGGAGGCCTTCTCCAGGGCCCGCTCGAAGTCCTTCGCCGCGCCGTTGGGGTCGCCCGCGTAGAAGCGCGCCTGGCCCAGGTAGAAGGCGTGGAAGGCCTCCAGGGGCGCCGGGGGCGCATGGCGGGTGAGCAGGTCCCGCGCCTGAGCGGCGTCCCCGTCCGAAAGGACGAGTGTCCCGGCGAGCAGGCCCAGGCGGCCCGCGTCCGGGCACTTCGCCTGCTCGCAGGCGGTGAGCTCCGCCCGGGCGAGCGACGCCGCGTCGGACCGGTGCAGGCGGACGGCCTCCAGCGTCGCCGGGGACTGCCCCAGCGCCACCCCCGTCACCCAACCCGCCACCCAGCCGGTCCAACTCATGGGATTCTTCCTTTCACTTCGCGGCCTTGCGGCTTCCGAACGAGAGGTTTGCAGCCGACATTCCCCACCAGGTGGGCGGGGGTCGGTTTGACAGTCGGCCCGACAAGTCCTAGATCCCGCGCCCACGGGCTGGTCCCGCGGGGTTGTCGGCCCGTTGCGCTATCCGGAGGGAATCCTTACGTTGCGCCGCCGTTGAGCGCTACTCCGGACCGCCGTCGTGTCAGGAAGACCTGTCGTCGCAGGAAGACCTGTCGTCGGTAGCACCTGCTCGTTCACAGACCTCGGGGGGGGAAACAGCTCATAGGGGAGGCTCCATGAAGCCGTGTCCATCCGATCTGCCGCAGACCATCAATCCCGAAGCCGGCCCGAAGCGGGCAGGCGTCGAGACGCATCGCAACCTGAACTGCAACCACTACGACAACTGCCTCGATGAGGCGGTCCGTCGCGGCTGGCAGTCGTTCACGTGCATGAAGTGCCCGATGTACGCCAACCTCGCTCCTCCGCAGATGGGGCTGGAGGCGTACGCCACGCAGCGCCGTCCTGTCTAACCGGGACGTCTGACATGGGGCCCGTTGCACCGGGCCCGCGCGAGCTTGCACCCGGTCACGCCCGAAGCCCGGTCGTGGCCGGCGTCCGCGTCGGCGTTCCTCTTTCGAAGCGGGTGCTTCAGGGGACCGCGGCGTAGATGACGGCCACCCAGTACTGGCCCTGGCCGAAGCGCTTGGAGTTGCCCCGCACCAGCCCCACACCCACCCGGGTGTAGGTGGCGGTGGCCAGGCTGCGTGACTCCGGTACGGCGCCCGGGTCGCCCACGACGAAGAAATCCACCGAAGCGGTGCCCGCGTCCGGCAGCGCGGAGAACACGCGCTCGTGCAGCGGGGACGGGTCTCCGTCTCCGGCGGTGGGTTCGTCCTGCGCCAGCGCGCGGCGGGCGTGGTCGCGCGCCAGCTGCTCCAGCGCCTCGCTGCGCACCAGGGGCGGCAGCTTGAGCGTGGCGCGGTGCCGGGACAGGGCGTCATAGACGTCCGACACCGGGTCCACCGGGAGCGCCGCGCCGGGCGAGGCCGCGGTGAAGACCTCCGTGACGATGGCCTGGTCGCGGCCGTCCACCTTCTGGAACGCCACGCCCACGCCCATGAAGCGGAACGCGGGGTCCAGCAGGTTCTTGCGGTGGCCGGGGCTGTGCTCGATGCCGAAGTGCGCCGCGAGCGGGCCCGCCGCCAGGCCCAGGTTTTCTCCGGCGCGCACGTAGCGCGTGCCCTCCGGGAGGCGGCGGGTGAGCGTGGAGCCGTCCGGCGCGATGTGCGCGAAGAAGCCCTCCGTCGCCATGCGCGTGCTGTAGCGCAGCGACACGTCCTCCAGCGTGGGATCCGGCGTGAGCTCCGGCACCTGGTGCGCGCGGCGCAGGGTGTTGATGCGCTCGTAGAGGGCGGTGCGGGCCTCGGCCAGCGTGGTGGGTTCGCGCTGGGACTCCTGTCCGTCGCGCGTGGAGCGGGCTCCCACCTGCACGAGGAACAGCGACGTCACCTCCGGCCCCGCGCTCGCCTGGCCCACCACCTCCACGGTGTAGCTGCCGGGGGTGTTGAAGCCCACCAGGGCACAGAAGCCGTTGGTGCCGGAGGGCGCGCGGCTCAGGGCCACGGCCTCCACCTCGCCATCCGGCCGGGTGACGAAGACCTGCGGGCTGCGCAGCGGCGGCACGAGCCGGCCGCACACGCGCTTCTCCGTCCCGGCCCTGGCGATCTTCCGGGGGAAGGGGAGCACCTCCGCCTTGCGGTCCGCGACGAGCAGCACCAGCGCGGCGCGCTCGCCCAGGAAGGCCACGCCCACGCCGAAGTGGCTCACGCGCTCGTCGTTGAAGTCCGTGCGGGCGAGGAACGTCTCGATGGCGTGCGCGTGCACCCAGGCGCGGATGACCAGCACCTTCGGGGATGGATCCGCGGCGCCCGAGTCGCTGACCGCCTCCGTCAACGTGAGCAGGTCCGGGGCGCCGGTGGTGAACCCGCTCAGGGCCTCGCGCGCGAGCCTCCGGGCCGCGGCCTCCAGCGCCTTGTCGCTCGTGGGGGCGCGGCGGCCCACGCGCTCGAACTCGCGCAGCACGTGCAGCCGGGCCCGGGCCTCCTGGGCCTGGGGCGTCTCCTCCGGGGCCTGGGGCGTCTCCTCCGGGGCGGGGGCGGAGACGGAGGCCACCGCCGGGGACGGCGGCGCGGCGGACGCGGGCAGGACGGCGGCGCCCGCGAGCAGCAGGCCCAGAAGCGCGCGCTTCATCGCGACTCCAGCTGGAAGGCGAGCGTCTTCACGGTGCCAGCGCCCAGCTTCTCGTTGAGCCGCTCGCGCAGGGAGTCGGCCTGGCGGGAGAGGACCTGGGCCCACTCGGCGCTCTCCACGGAGATGATCAGCGTGCTTCCGTCCAGCTGGTGCGGCCGGCTGTGGCGCGCGATGTTCTCTCCCACCGCGGCGGTCCAGAGCGGCATCAGCGACGACGCGCGGCCTGACTCTCCCGCCAGGCGCGCCAGCACCCGGGGCAGGAGGCTCTCCAAGGTCTTCGGTTCACCGCGCGCCATCGTCGCTCCGATTCTGGAACCCCTGGCGACGGAAGCCAACCGACACTTGCCTGCCCGCCCGTCCGATTTTTTCAGGGCCCCGGGTTCCGCCCCGGGTTCTGGACGTTCAGCGAAAGAGGTTCCGCTGCCATCGCCGGTCGCGTCGCGGCCCTTCCCCCTGTAAGGTCGGGGCAAGGCCGGTCCCCCTCGGAGTCCCCATGCGTCCCATCCCCCATCCGGTCCGGTCCCCCGGCCTCGTGCTCGCATGCCTGCTGGCGTGCGCCATGGGCTGCGCGATGTCCGACGTGGATGCGCCGTTCATCCGCGGGGGCCCGACGGACGCGTTCTGCACGGTGGATCAGGACTGTGGGGATCCGGCGCTGTTCTTCTGCAACACCGCCCTGTCGCGCTGTGAGCCCGCGTGCCGGACGGACCTCGACTGTTCGGTGAAGCGCCGCGGGGAGCTGAACGCCATCGCCGCCTGTGAGTCCCTGTCGCTGGGCTGCCGCTGTGACGCCAGCCGCTGCGTCCCCGCCCTCTGCACCGGAGACAGTGACTGCGAGGACGGGGAGCTGTGCCGCGACGGCGCCTGTGGGGCACCCCCGCCGTCGTCCAGCGCCAAGGCCTGCCGCGTGGTGCCCGAGCGCATCATCGCGCCCGTGGGCACGACCCTGCGCTTCGAGGCCTGGGTGTCCGATGCCACGGGCCAGCCCTTCGTCCCGCCGAGCGGGCTCACCTGGTCCGCCGTGTCGGCGCGCGTGAAGGGCGGAGGCACCGGCTCCGGGGCCACGTTCACCCTGGAGATGGCGGGCCCGGAGGAGGAGGCGGTGGAGGCCCGGGTGGGCACCGTCGCGTGCCGTGCGCGCGTCACCGTGCTGCCTCCGCACACCGCCTCGGGGCAGGTGCGGGTGGTGGTGACGGACGCGCTCTCGGGCTACCCCGTCGAGGGCGCCTCGGTGGTGGTGGCGGACGCGCTGGGCGGCGTGACGGCGAGCGGGTCCACGGACGCGCAGGGCGTGGCCGTGCTGGTGGCCCGGAGTGATTCTTCGACGGTGTCCGTCTTCCACCCGGACTTCGGCTACCTCACCGTGGCGAACTACGACATGACCGGCTCGCGGGACCTGCGGCTGCCGCTGCGCCGCAACCCGACGGACCGCGTGGGCGGAGTGAGCGCCCGGTTCACCCACCTCGCGCCCGTGGGGGCGGGCGGCGCGTTGGCCCTGGGGATGGCGGGGCTGTCCGTGCCGGGCCTCCTGTCCGAAGCGGCCCCCGCCCAGGTGCAGGGGCCCGAGCGGAACGTGGAGCTTTCGCTCAGGGGGGTGATGCGCCCGTTCCAGCTGCCCGCCAACGTCTGGGTGAACGGGCTGGGCGTCCTTCCTCAGGAGTCCGTGGAGGCGCCGGGCATCTCCGGGGTGTGCGACACGGCGCTCGCGGACGGAACGGATCCGGAGACGGCCACGCGCTCGGGGACCTGTGGCACGCGCACCGCCTGGGCCCTCACCGCGCAGGTGCCGTCCGGCGAGCTGCCGGCGGGGATGATGGATCCAGGCACGGATCCGCTGCTGCTCCTGGCGCGCGCGCTGCCGCAGTCGGGGCGGTTCTCCTCCGCCGTCCAGCGCGACGTGCGCTTCCCCCTGCATGCGCCAATCGAGGGGAAGCTTCCGCCCCGTGGGCCCGTCACGTCGCTGGACTTCCAGCAGGTGCCGCTGGCCTTCCCGTTCGTGGTGCGCGTCCCGCCGCTTCCGCGCTTCCGCGACACCTACCTGTGTCGCACGCTGGTGGTGGGTTCGGTGACCGCGCCCGGCCAGGGCATGGTGCCGCTGGGCCTGGGCGCCGCCGTCAACGCCAACCCGGTGGATCCGAACACGGACACGCAGCCCCTGTTGTCCTCGCCGGGCCTCGTGCGCGTGCGCATGGCGCCGGCCCATCACGGCCTGGAGGGACAGCCGTACCGGCTGGTCGCGGTCGCGTCGTCTGGAGTGCTGGGCGGCGAAGAGGCCGTGGGCGTGGCCACCAGCGCGGTGATGACAAAGCTGGACGCGCCCCGCTTCGATCCGGAGGGCCTTCAGCCGGTGACGCTCGGGGACATGTTCCTCGGCATCCCGGTGGGCGCGCACTACAACCCGGACGCGGCGCCGTGGCACGGCCTGCTGCCGCGCGAGTGGCGCATGGACAGCTTCCTCCCGGGCGCGACCATCGTGCGCGCGACCTTCACCAACGCGGCCGGCCGGCGCTGGACGGTCTGGGTGGACAGCCGCAGGTCCGTGACCGGCGTGCGCCTGCCCGTGCCTCCTTCCGGGCTGGAGGACCGCACGTTCCAGGGCGACACGGAGGGCACGCGCGCGTCGCTGTCGGTGGAGGCGTTGAACGTGGCCATGTCCGAGGGCCGTCCGATGAACCTCTCCGCGCTGGCGGAGTCCGGAGGCATGGCACCCGAGCGGCTCGCCGAGTCGGTGCTCGCCGCGTCCACGCTGAACTACGGCCGGCCCCAGGTGACCTGGCTCGCTCCTGCCGAGGGCGCGTCGCTGGCTCGCGGCGCCACCGTGCGCGTGCGGGTGGACGGCTTCCAGGTGGGGACGGACGCCGCCAACGGTGACGAGGGTGGGGTGCTGCTCACCGTGCGCGATGGCGGCCCTGGCTGCGACCTGTCGGTGGTGCGCGGCGACGTGGCCACGCATTCGGGCGAGGTGGAGCTCGCCCTGCCCACCGCCTGCTCCGGGGCGGAGGTCACGCTGGTGGCGTCGCTGGTGGACGGGCTCGGGCTGCCGCTGCGCCCCGCCGTCAGTGCCGCCCGCACGGTGCGGGTGCCCTGACGTGCTGGGGTGTCAGTGCGTCTGCGACCTGGCGGGGTAACCCGGTCCGGCCGTGAATTCGCTTTCGCGAATTGCGCGGTGATACGTTTCGCTCCATGGGCCAGAAGGAGACGGTCGTCACCGTCATCTCGAAGATCTCCGAGCGCCCCGTCAACCTGGACGCGGCGCTGGTGGTCATCTACGGCCTGGATCTGGGGCGCAAGTACGACCTGGCGCGTGAGGAGACGCTGATCGGCCGGTCGTCCAAGGCGGACATCCAGATTGATCAGGAGGCGGTGAGCCGCAACCACGCGCGCATCACCAACACCACCAAGGGCGTGCGCATCGAGGACCTGGGGTCCACCAACGGCACGTTCGTCAACGACGACGTCGCGTCGTCGGCGCGGTCGCTGCAGAACGGCGACCTGGTGAAGATTGGCCGCACCATCTTCAAGTTCATCGCGGGCGGCAACATCGAGGCGGCGTACCACGACGAGATCTACCGGCTGACCACCATGGACGGCCTCACGCAGATCTACAACCGCCGCTACTTCGACGAGCAGCTGGACCGGGAAATCTCCCGCAGCCGCCGCTACGAGCGCGTGCTGTCGCTGGTGATGTTCGACCTGGATCACTTCAAGGACGTGAACGACACCTACGGGCACCTGGCCGGGGACTCGGTGCTCAAGCAGCTGGCGTCCACGGTGCGCACGCGCATCCGGCGCGAGGACGTCTTCGCGCGCTACGGCGGTGAGGAGTTCGCGCTGCTCCTGCCGGAGATCAACCTGGCCGGCGCCCGTCAGCTCGCGGAGAAGGTGCGCAAGCTGGTGGAGCGGCAGCGCTTCGAGTTCGACAAGCAGGTCATCCCCGTCACGCTGTCCATGGGCGTGGCCACGCTGGAGCCGCAGCACCGCGAGCCCGCGGACCTGGTGCGCACGGCGGACGAGCACCTCTTCACGGCGAAGAGCCAGGGGCGCAACCGCATCTGCGGCTGACGCCCCCGGAGTACCGCTCGAAGCTCAAGCCGAAGCTCAGCCCGTGAAGACGGAGCGGCGCTCGCGCAGCAGGGCCTGGAGCATGCCCTGGATGGACTCGCGGGTGCGCTCGGTGAGCCGCTGCACCTCACCCAGGTCGTCCGCGGCCTCCGGGGCCAGGCCTTCCATGGTGATGGGCTCTCCGAAGCGGATGGTCCACTTGGCGGGCAGCGGGCCGGGCGCGGTGAGCGGCAGCGACGGGAACCCCAGGAAGCCACCAGGGAGGCGGCCCAGCAGCGGCGACGTCTCCTCCGCGCCGACGATGGCCACCGGGACGATGGGCGCGCCGGTGCGCAAGGCCAGCTTCACGAAGCCGCCGCGGCCAAAGCGCTTGAGCCGGTAGCGCTCCGCGAACGGCTTGCTCGCGCCCTGGTAGCCCTCCGGGAAGACGACGAGCGGCCGGTGCTCGTCCAGCAGCCGCAGCGCGTTCTCCGGCGAGGCGCGCACGGCGCCCAGGCGGTTGAAGAGGGTGCCGAGCATGGGCGCGTGGAAGACCTGATCCTCCACCAGCCAGCGGGCCTCGGGCAGATCCGGGCGCTCCCGCAGGAGCGCCTGCGCCATCACGAGGCCGTCGTAGGGCAGGGCGCCGGAGTGGTTGGCGACGAGGATGGAGGCGCCGCGCGGCACCTGATCCACGCCCTCCACGGAGACGCGCCAGTACTGCTCGTAGAGGAAGTCGAGGACGGGCTGGAGGCTCTCCACCAGGCCCGCGTCCTTGCCGTAGTCATCCAGCCGGCTGCCGCCGCCGGCGCCCAGGCTGGTGCGCATGGCCTCCATCAGGCCGTGCATGGCGCCCACGGCGCGGCCCAGGCCTTCGCTCGCGAGCGCCTGTCCGGCGATCTCCTTCGCCAGGGAGAACATGCCTGCGGCGCGGCCCGCGAAGCCGGACGACGGGGCCGGTTCCTCCGGACGGTCGAAGCCCCGCGCATCCCGCTCCGCTTCCTCCGGGAGGGGCGCCTCGCCGGGGTCGCTCACGAGAGACAGGGGCCGGCGGCTGGGGGGCAGCTCGTCGTGGGACTCGTCGGGCAGCTCCACCTCCGGCTCCACGTCCGTGGGGGCGGCGCCCTCGATGATGGAGACGGAGATGTGCACGCCGTTCTCCTCGACACGCTCGACGCCGGTGACCAGGTCGTCATCCTCGTCCGGGTCCTCTGGCGCGGCCATGCCGTCCGGGTCGCGGCGCCAGGCGTCCGCGGTCCAGAGGTCCCCGGCGTCCTCGGGAGGGGGCACGTCCTTCGGGTCGCGGACCCAGGCGTCGGCGGGCCAGGTCTCCTCGGCGTCTCCGACCTCGTCCAGGTCCCGCGGGTCGCGGTCCTCGGCGGAGGGCAGGGCCCGCTCCTCGGGGCTGGTGGCGTTGCGGTCCAGCACCTGGTCCACGGCGACGCCCGCGGTGGCCTCGGCCACCTGGGTCGCGACGGCGGTGGCGACCTGTCGCTCGGCGGCGTCGCCATTGCCATTGTCCAGCACCTGCCGCACGGCGGACTCGGCCACCTCGGCGACGAGCTCCGTCGCGAGGACGCGCTCGATGTCGCGGTCCGGCCCCTGGCGTCCCTCGAACAGCTCGTCCACGGCCGTCTTCGCGGCGGCCTCCGCCGCGTCCGACGCGAGGGCCTCCGTCAGGGCGCGGTCCACCTTGCGCTCCTGGGGACGCGAGGCATGCACCTCGTCCGCCAGCACCTGGGGACGTGACGGCCGGGGCTCGGCGGCGGGGACCGGTACGGAGGGCTCGCGCAGGGGCGAGACCTCTTCGCCGACGGGATGCTGCTCCGCGGCGTGCGGGTCCTTCGCGGGCGGACGCCCGTTCCCCGCTCCCGAGGCGTGCTCCACGTCGCGCGCGTCCTCTTCGTGCCTCGCGCCGCCGCGTCCGTTGGCGCGGGCCTCGAACATGTGGACCTTGGCCGCGGGCGTCTTCGGCGTCGCGGTGGCCTGCTTCGCCTCCGCGGCCTTGCCGCCCCTGGGCGCCTTCGCCTGGGCGCCGGCCTTCGAAGCGCCACCCTTGGCGCTCTTCGCCTTGCCCGCTGACTTCGCACCCTTCGCGGACTTCGACGCCGCGGACTTCTTCGCGGCCTTCGGGGCGGCCGCGTCGTCCTTCACCTCGCCCGTGCGAGGCGCGGCGCCCCGCTGGAAGGGATCATTCCCGAGGACACCCTTGGTCATGACTGGCTCCTTCTGAGCGCCGAGGCGGCGTCCCTGACATGGTGGAGGGGCACGAACCCCAGCGCGGACTCGGCGCGCTCCCCGTCCGCGACCCAGGAGTAATGCATGTAGTCGAGCAGGGCCACCGGCAACGTGCCCGCTCCCACCACCCCGAGCGCGCGAAGTGCTCCACGAAACAACGGCCCCGGCAGGGGGAGCGGTTGCGCGCCCGCCTGGCGGATGAGCCCGGACAGGGGCAACACTCCGCGCCCCACGACGTTGAATTCTCCCGCTGCGTCCGCCCGCAGGGCCAGGTGCAGCGCCCGGCCCGCGTCCTCCTCGTGGATGGCCTGCCAGAGCGGGTCGAATCCCAGGAGCGTGGGCACCACCGCGTGCGACAGCAACCGCGTCGCCGGATTGTCCAGGCTCGGGCCGAGCAGGGGAGCGAAGCGCAACACCAGCGTGCGGGTGTCGGGGTTGCGCTCGCGGAAGGCCCGCACCTGTCCCTCCACCTCCACCTTGTCGTTCACGAAGCGGCTGTGCGGACAGCCGAACAGCGGTGAGCCCTCGCGCAGGAGCGCCGGGTTGTTGCCCCGCGCGCCGTACGTCGCCGTGAGGGACGGCACCACCAGCCGGGGCAGCCGGGCGCGGCCCACCGCCGTCAGCACGTTCATGGTGCCGATGACTTCCAGCTCGTGCGCCAGCGGACCGTTGAGGATGGGCCCGAAGAGGAACGCCAGGTGGAAGAGGGCGTCCACGGGGCGCTCGGTGAGCGCGTCCGTCAGCTCTCCTTCCGCGTCGTAGCGGGTGAGGTCCACACGGTGGAACTCCACCTTGCTCATCGGCTGAGGCTCCTTCGTGTCCAGCACGAGGATGCTCTCCACGCCGGGGTCCGCTTCCAGCCTCGGCAGGAGCAGCCTGCCGTAGTCGCCATTGGCTCCTGTCACCGCGATGCGCATCGGGCCCTTGCCTGCTCGGATCACTTCCATTCGCAGGGGCGGGTGTTAGCCCAGCCGTCCAGGAATGTCAGCCGAGTGCGCCCGTGATGTTCTGGACAACGTCATCCAGGTGGCGGAGGGTGGTTGATCGCCATGTCCCGAATCGCGCGCCTGAGCGACGTGCTCATCAACAAGATCGCCGCCGGCGAGGTGGTGGAGCGCCCCGCCTCCGTGGTGAAGGAGCTGTGCGAGAACTCGCTCGACGCTGGCGCCCGCACCGTGCGCGTGGAGCTGGAGGCCGGCGGGGTGGGGCGCATCACCATCTCCGACGACGGCCACGGCATGAGCCGCGTGGACGCCACGCTCTGCCTGGAGCGCCACGCCACCAGCAAGCTGCGCGAGCTGGACGACCTCTTCCACATCGACTCCATGGGGTTCCGGGGCGAGGCCATCCCCGCCATCGCCTCCGTGTCCCGCTTCACGCTGCACACCGCGGAGCCGGACGCGCACGAGGGCACCCAGGTCACGGTGGAGGGCGGCGGCCCGCCCACGGTGGAGGACGCGCCGCCCCGCGTGGGCACGGTCATCACCGTGCAGGACCTGTTCTTCAACGTGCCCGCGCGCCGCAAGTTCATGCGCCAGGGCGCCACGGAGCTCAAGCACTGCGAGGAGGCCGTGGTGCGCCTGGCGCTCGCGCACCCGGAGGTCGGCTTCTTCGCCTCGCACGAGGGCAACGAGCTCTTCTCCAGCCCCGCCAGCGGACACGACCCTCGCGAGCGCATCGCCGCGGCCCTGGGCCCCGCGTCCTTCCCGCACCTGTTCCCGGTGGAGGAGCGCCGGCTGGGCGTCGTCGTCACGGGCTACCTCGCGTCGCCGGAGTACACGCTGCCCAACGCGCGCGGCCTCTACACCTTCGTCAACCGCCGCTACATCCGCGACCGCGGCCTCATCAGCACCGTGCAGCGCGCGTTCCAGGACTTCCTGCCCGCGGGCCGGCAGCCGGTGGTGGTGCTGCACATCGACGTGGAGCCCGCCGCGGTGGACGTCAACGTGCACCCGCAGAAGATGGAGGTGCGCTTCGCGGACGCCCGCGGCGTGCAGGACGCGATCAGCGCCGCCCTCTCACGCGTGCTGCGCGCGGCCCCGTGGCTGGGCTCGCCGGAAGAGCAGGCCGCGAACCCGCAGCCCCGGGACGCAGCGCACTACGCGCACGCCGTGGAGCGCTTCCTCACCCGCGCGCAGGAGGCCACCTGGGGCGCGCCGCTGCCCACCGCGATGGACGCACCGGGAGGCTCGACGCCCGCGCGCCCGCTGACGCCGTCCTACTTCACGCCGAACGGTGGAGCGCAGGGCGGCGCGTTCCCGGGTCCGTTCCAGGCCCCCCAGGTGCCGGGCCGCACGCTCGGGTTCGGCGAAGCGCAGCCGCAGCTCAACGAAGCTCCGCCCCCGGGCTACTTCGCGGCGCTGCGCCCCATGGGAATGCTGGGCAGCCGCTTCCACGTATGTGAAGGCCCCGGCGGCACGCTGGTGGTCCTGGATCCGCACGCCGCGCTGGAGCGCGCGCGCCTCACCGCGTACCTGCGCCGGCTGGAGGACGACACGAAGGCGCCGCCGCCGTCGCTGTTCGGCACCACGGTGGACCTGTCCCTGGCGGCGGTGAAGGCGCTGGTGGACGGCCGCGAGGCGCTGCTCAAGCTGGGCGTGGACGTGGAGCCCTTCGGCGGCACGGCGCTCGCGCTCAAGTCGGTGCCGGCGGGACTGGAGGGCGTGGACCCCCGCGCGCTCCTGGAGGCCCTGTCGCGCGCGCTGCCTCCGCGCAGCGCTCCGCTGGACGTGACGAGCCTGGCGGAGGCCGTGCGCGTGATGGCCTGTCATGCCGCGCGCCGCGCGTCCTCCTCGCCGCTCACCGACGCGCAGCTGCGCGCGCTCCTGGGCGAGCTGGATCGCGCGGACTTCACCCCCCCGTGCACGCACGGCACGGTGGTGGTGCTGGAGATGCCGCTGCTGGAGCTGGAGCGGCGCGCTCGCTGACGGCTCAGGCCTTGGCCTTCGCCTCGACCTGGGCGCGCAGCGCCTCTTCCTTCGCGCGCAGCTCGCCCGTGGGGTCGCTGGGCGCGAAGTCCTCCGCCATGGCCACCTGGCGGATCTCCACCTGGCCGTCCTGGAAGGGGATACGGCGCGCCCAGGCGATGGCCTCCTCGCGCGACTTCACCTCGATGATCCAGAAGCCGGCGATCAGCTCCTTCGTCTCGGAGAAGGGGCCATCCGTCACCGTCGTCCCCGTCTTGGAGAACGACACGCGGGTGCCCTTGGAGCTGGGGTGCAGCCCTTCGCCCGCGAGCAGGATGCCGGCCTTCACCAGCTCTTCGTTGTACTTGCCCATCTCGGTCAGCTCCTCCGTGGAGGGGAGCCGGCCGGTCTCGCTGTCTTTGGTGGCCTTGACGATCATCATGAAGCGCATGGGGAGTTCTCCTGGAACGTCGGGTTCAAAATGGCGACGAATGGTAGGGCGCGAAATCGACACGGTGGGGGACGGACCGGAAAGTTGACGCGGCAAGGTCCCCGGGTACGGTGTGCGACACGCCTGTAGCACCGGGCCGCGAGCGCCCGTGCCGGCAGAAAGCCCCGGGAACCGCGCCTTGATGCTCCGCCGTCTGCCGCTCGTCTTCGCCCTCGCCACCGCGCCCGCCCTTGCCCAGGAGGAAGGCGACTGGAGCGCGGCGCGGGCCCCCACCAACCTGGACGGCGTGGGCCGCATCACCGTGCAGGCCGGCTACCGGCTCACTTCTAACGGCACGCTCTACGACGCCTGGTACGGCGCCAAGGGGCCGGGCAACGGCCTGGAGCGCGCGCCGGAGTCCTCGGGTGGGCCCCTGGGCGTGGCCACGTTCGCGTACGCGATGTCGGACCTGGTGGAGGTGGGCATCGACCTGTTCGGCACCGCGCAGACCCTGCGCCTGTCCGAGCCCGGGGCCGACGGCGCCACCGTGTCCCGCAAGGTCAGCACCGTGTCGTACGGCGCGCTGCTCGGCGTGCGCTTCCAGGGCGTGCTCGACATCGGGCCGCAGGGGCTGATCCCCTCCGCGGGCGTGCTCACGGGGCCCGCGGTCATCTCCTCGACGCGCGAGGGCTCGTCCATCCAGGAGCGGGTCTCCCAGGCCTGGGTGGGCTCGCTCGGCGCCACGCTCCGCCTGTCCGCGGAGTGGGGTATCACCGCCGAGTACCGCTTCATGCTCCTGCGCGGCCCCGTGGAGTCTCCGAACGCCGAGGCGTTCAAGGGGCCCTTCAGCTTCAGTCACGGCGGCAACTGGTTCGGGCTCGGCGTGACGTATGCGTTCCCGCCCAATCCATCCCGTCCCATGGCCTCGTTCTAGAGGCTCGGGAAAGTTCCAACACGAAAGCAGGCGAGCGCGCGCGGAGCAGGGACTTCCGGGGAATGGTGGGCACCAAGGGCCCTGTTTGGGAGCGGAAAAAGAACCCGCCCCTCATCCCGGAGAGTCCCCTAGCATGCGTGAGTCGGCCGAAGTCATTTCCGGTCCCAGGAAGATGTCCATGCCCCCCTCTGAACAGCCGAAGACCGACCTCGAGAAGGAACTCTCCGAGCTCCGCCGCGAGGTCATCGAGTCGCGCAACCTCGTCATCAAGACGGACAACCTGCTGAAGAACCTCCATGCGGAGGTGAAGGCGGTCGGCAAGCGCCACGAGGACTTCCAGAAGCGGCAGTGGCTCTCCTCGGCGGTGGCCTACACGCTCTTCGCGGTTCTGACGGTCGGTGGCGCGGTGCTGGTGAACGGCGCGCGCAGCTCCAGCAACACCAACGAGCGCGAGCGGCTGGAGAAGCAGGTGGCGGACCTCTCCGGGCAGCTGGAGAAGCAGCGCGCGGACACCACCGCGCACCTGACGGCCCAGCGCGCCGCGAACGAAGTCTACAAGATGATGACCACGCTGCCGGGTGACGAGCGCCTCAAGGGCATCGACGCGCTGGTGAAGCTGGACACGCAGAAGCTGTCCTCGCTGGAGCGCCAGGCGCTGAACGACCGCGCCGCCATCCTGCGCCGCGAGACGGGCGACGCCGCCCTGGAGCGCGGGAAGATCGCCTTCCGCAAGAACGAGATGCCCGCCGTGGTGGAGAACCTGTCGCGCTTCCTGGCCATGAACCCGCAGGAGGCGGACGCGCTGGACGCGTCCTTCTTCCTGGGCACCGCCTACAACCAGCTGCGTCAGCACGACAAGGCCGTGCCGCTGCTGGCCCGCTTCGTGGAAGGCGACAGGAAGTCCAAGACGCGTGACTACGCCATGCTGCTGCTGGCCCAGTCGTACCAGGAGACAGGCTCGTTCGATAAGGCGGCGGACACGGTGCGCGACGCGCTGGCCACGTACCCGGCCACCCAGTACCTGTCGCAGTTCCGCGGCCGGCTGAACTCCGCCAAGCGCGCCGCCGCCGGTGGTGACGCCGCCGCGGTGCCCGCCGCCGCTCCGGCCGCCGCGCCCCAGGCCGCTCCGGCCGTGGCAGCCCCCGCCGCGGGCCAGTAGTCCCCTCACCGCCGCCGTCCGGGCAGGGTTCGCCTTCCGGACGGTGTGCAAGGGAGGCATTGCCACCCGGGGGGCCAGGGTCGTAAGACCTGGGCCCCGTGTCCGCTCCCGACTCGCAGAAAGACCCCCGCTTCCGCCGCTACCGTGGCGCCGCGTACGCGGTCCACATCACGCTGGCCTCGCTGGTCTCGCTGTGGCTGATCTGGAACGTGGGGCACTCCGTCGCGGCGATGACGCCCCCGAGGCCCCCGGCCGTGACGCCGCCGCTCACCGTGCGCGAATGCCTGGACGCCGCGGACGCGCACTGGAAGGACCTGGAGTCCGAGCGCGAGAAGCTCGTGCACGTCCTCCCCGCCCGCAAGGTCGACCAGGAGTGGATGCGCTTCCGCACGGACTGGCTGACGCGCGTGCGCAAGTCCGAGTCCGAGTGCGCCCTGGAGTCGCGGGATCCGGCGCGCGTGGAGCTGCGCTCGGTGTACCGCCACCTCACGAAGGTGCAGGACCTCTACACCATCCACGCGGTGCAGTACGCGGGCGAGGTGGGCGGCGCGGTGGACGCGCTGCACGCCGCCTTCGACACCGCGCGCCGCAAGGACAGCGGCCGGTAGACACGCTGCTTTCAGCGCGTGGGCAGCACGGTGGAGTAGCGCCCCGTGCTGTCGGACACCGTCTGCGCCAGCAGGATGGACTCCGGCCGTCCCCCCACCGTCACCACGCGGAAGAAGCGCACGGACGCGTTCGCCGCGATGCCGTCCGGCGCCAGCGCCGGGTCCGGGGGCAGGGTGATGCGGCCGCTCAACGAACGGCCCCGTGACAGCGTGAAGGCCGCCAGCGTCATCACCTCCGAGTCGGCGGTGCCGGCCGGCACGGTGACGAAGCGGCTGACGCGCGGCAGGTTCTCCCCGGGCAGGAAGTCCAGCCGGTACTCACCCGGGTCCAGGGCCAGCGCGAAGTTGCCGTTGCTGTCGGTGGTGAGGGACGACTCGAAGCCCAGGGGCGGCTGCGGGTAGCCTTCCAGGGCCCCCACCGGCTCCACCACGACGCGCACGCCCGACGCGGGGCCGGTGCCCTCCGGGTTCTTCACGCTGCCCACCACCGTCATGCGCTCCGGGCACGTCACGTCCGGCAGCACCGTGTCCACCGCCGCCACCGTCACCGGCTGGGGCGTCAGGCGCGAGCGCGAGCTGTGCGGCGGGACGATGACCAGCGTGAGCGGGGACTCCGCGACGCCGGGCAGGGACTGAAGCTGGTAGCGCCCCTCCTTGTCCGTCAGCACCGGCACGCCCTTGAAGGTGCCGCCGCCCGCCACGCTGCCCTGGAGCGACACGCGCGCGCCGGCCATGGGCGTCTGGCCATCCATCTCCAGCACGCGGCCCTCCACCTTCACGGCCACGCCCGAGTCGCCCAGCTCCAACGGGATGGGCGAAAGGGTGGATGGGTCCACCACGAAGGTCTTCCAGGGCACCAGGTCCGCGGCGTTCACGGGCGTCGCGCGCACGAGCACCGTGGCGCGCCGGGCGTCGTCCTCGCCCAGCACCAACTGGAACGCGCCCGTGTCGCGGGCCACGCGGACGCGTTGGGACAGCGGGCGCAGGGACTCATCCAGCACCTGCACCTCCATGTCCGCGTCCACCCGCTTCGCCCCCTGGAGCAGCAGCGTCCCCGTCAGCGTCACCACGCGCGACGCGATGGGCAGGTCGAAGGCCACCATGCCGCCCGAGGAGGGGTCCACGAAGGCGTCGCGCGACAGCGGCGGCAGGCCCGGGTCCAGGGGCGTGAGCGTCACGGTGTACTGGCCGCTGCCCACGGGCAGCGCCCACGCGCCGTTGTCTGGGAAGAGCGTCGTCTCATGGCGCCGCGCCACGCCCGGGATGAGGCGGCTGGCGCCCGTGGCCAGCAGGTGGATGGGGGCGCGGTAGGGGACGGGGGCCGTGCCGCCGTCCGCCGCGGTGGAGGTTCCGCGCGTGACGGTCCCCGTCAGGCGCACGGGGCTGAAGAGCTCCAGGTTCTGCTCTGGCCGCAGCCGGTCCACCGGGAAGTCCTGCGCGAGCAGGCCCGCCTTGGGGTGGGCCTGCACCTCCACGACGATGTCGCCGCCGGGGTTGCCGCAGCCGTCCACGAAGCACACCTGGCCGGCGGCGCACTCCGCGTCGGAGCGGCACACCAGCTGCTCCGGCGGAGGCTCGTCCTCCAGGAAGCCGCACCCGGGCCCGGTCAGCCCGAGCGCCAGCGCCAGCGCCGCTCGCTTCACTGGCAGTCCCCCGCCACGGTGTTCACCACCCACGAGTACGAGGTGACGAAGCCCGGGTTCTTCACCACGCCGCCGTCCGCGAGGAGGACCTCGTCCGGAGGATCCGGCTGGCGGTTGGTGAGGCTCCGGTCGGTGACGAGCGCCTCCACCAGGTGGATGCCCGGCGGCGCCAGCGGGTTGTTGGCCGTGCGCAGGTCCATGGTCAGCTCTCCGCGGTCGTCACGGCCGGGCCGGCCGGTGTTGGCGAGGACGAACTGCCGGTAGTAGCCCGTGGGGTTGGACGGGTTGTAGTCCACGTACCACTCCACGGTGATGCGATCGTCGACGTCCGGGTCCTCCACCACCACATTGAACTTCTGGACGCAGTTGCCCACGCCGAAGGTGCGCAGGATGCGCTCGGAGGGCTCCACCTGCTCCTCCAGGATGCGCGGCGGCCGGTTGCGGAACTGGGGCACGCTCTCCAGCAGCGCCACGTCCTGGGGGATGAGGCACCCGGAGCCCGCCGCGATCGCCGCGAGCCCCAGGGCTGTCACCAGCGGCTGGAGGATGCCCCGGGACTGTCGCGTCGCGTGACGGTGCATGGCGTGGCTTGGAGGAACGCTATAGCAGTTCCTCGTTCTCGTCGGGAGGCAGCGGCCCGCCCGTCTTCTCCGCCTCCAGCTTCTCCAGGTGGCGGAAGATGGTGCGCGGGTCCACGCCCAGGTCCTTGGCCGTCTTGGTGCGGTTGCCGTTGTTCCGGGCCAGGACCTCGTTGATGTAACGCTTCTGGAACTCTTCCTTCGCCTGGAGCAGCGGCATGATGGGCTCCAGGTTCTCCGGCTTGAGGTCCAGGTCGTCCGCGCCCAGGAGCGGCTTGTCCGCCAGCACCACCGCCTTCTTCAGGCGGTTCTCCAGCTCGCGGATGTTGCCCGGCCAGCCGTACTTCTTCATGGACACGGCGGCCGCGGGCGTGAAGCCGCGCGCCTTGGAGTTGAACTCGCGCGCATACTTCTGGAGGAAGAAGCGCCCCAGGACGATGACGTCCTCGCCGCGCTCGCGCAGGGGCGGCAGCTTCACGGTGACGACGTTGAGCCGGTAGTAGAGGTCCTCGCGGAACGTGTTCCGCTTCACCTCTTCCTCCAGGACCTTGTTCGTCGCGGCCACCACGCGGATGTCCACCGGCTCGCCGCGGTTCTCGCCGACCTTGTAGACGACCTTGTCCTGGAGCGCGCGCAGGAGCTTCACCTGGAGCTGGAGCGGCATCTCGCCGATTTCGTCCAGGAAGAGCGTGCCGCCGATGGCCGCCTGGAACTTGCCGGGCCGCGTGGCCACCGCGCCGGTGAAGGCGCCCTTGGCGTGGCCGAACAGCTCGCTCTCCAGCAGGTTCTCCGGGATGGCGCCGCAGTTCACCGTGATGAACGGGCCCTTGGTGCGCGGCGAGCGGCGGTGGATCTCCCGGGCGATGAGCTCCTTGCCCGTGCCCGTCTCGCCGGTAATCAGCACGGAGATGTCCGTGGGCGCGATCTTGTCGATGCGCTTGTACACGTCCCGCATGCCCTGGCACGCGCCCACGATGTCGCCGTAGCGCTGGTCCTCCAGCTTGCGGCGCAGCTCCGTGTTGTCGAGCTTCAGGTCATTCACGAGCAGCGCGTTCTGCAAGAGCAGGGACGCCTGCGCCGCGAACACCGTGAGCATGTCCAGGCTCTTGGGCTCGAAGCGGTTCACCAGCCGGTCATTGCCCACGTAGAGCACGCCGAACAGGTCGCCCTTGTGCATGACGGGCACGCACATGACGGAGTGGACCTTGAGGTTCACCACGGACTCGCTGGCCTTGAACTCCGGCGCGTCCAGCGCGTCCGCGACGATGATGGCCTTCTGGTCCTTCACCACCTTGGCGATGATGGAGTCGGACAGCTTCTCCACCGCGTCCTCGATGTTCTCCCGGGCCACGTTGCGCGCGGCCTTCACGCGCGGCTCGCCGCTCTCCATCAGGATGAGGAAGCCCTTGTCGGCGCGGGTGACCTCGATGGCCTCGTCCAGCAGGCTCTCCAGGATGCGGTCCACGTCGTAGCTGCCGAAGAGCCGCTCGCTGAACGCGGTGAGCCGCTTGAGCAGCACCAGCTCACGGCCCACCACGCCGGGCAGCTCCGCCGTGTGCGAATCCGACGACGCCATGGCGGCGGAGGGCAGGGACACCTCGCGCTCGGGCACCTCGCGGCGCACGGGCTCGCGGGGGGCGTCCTCGCGGGAGAAGGTCAGCTCGGTGCCGCCGACCTTGACCACGTCGCCGGTGGAGAGCGCGTGGTTGTCGCGGCGCTTGCCGTTGACGTGGAAGGTGGCGCCCAGGCTGCCCACTTCATAGCGGGTGCCGTCGAAGGTGACGTGCAGGGCGCTGGCGGGGACGTTGGCGTCCTCCAGCGGCACGTCGTTGTCGGATCCCCGCCCCAGGCTGGTGATGCGCTTGAGCAGGGAGACCGTGCGGACCTTTCCATCGGGGGTGCGGACGGTGAGGCTGGCCATGGGCGGACTTTGGGTTCTTGGGGCTAGAACGTGAGGGTGAAGCCGGCGCCCAGCCCACCACGGGTGGAGTACAGCCGCATGCGCGGCGGCGCGGCCTGGGAGACGGAAGGAGAGGGCTTCGGTTCGGGGCGGGACTCGACGGTGGTGCTGGTCACCACCTGGTCCTCGTGGTGGTAGACGGCGTCCACCACGCCCAGGGTGTAGACGGTGTAGAAGCCGGTGGCGGACGCGAGCTTGAGCAGCTGCCAGGTGTCCGCCTGCCGGGCGCGGTCCGTGGGGATGTAGCGAATGGGGATGGACGCGCGGCCATCTTCATCCAGCACGTTGTCCAGGTTGATGAGCCGCTCCTCGAAGAGCGAGTCGTACGCGAAGAACGCGATGATGCTGGTGATGGCCAGCACGCCCTCCGTGGCGGCGAAGGCGATGCCCATGCCGTTGCGTCCCTGCTGGAACTGGCCGGCGCCGAACGGGACGAAGTTGACCAGGAAGTTGCGCTTCTCCACGGTGCGCACGGTGACCTGGCGGGCCAGCTCCTCCGCGCGGCGGCGCTGCGTCTCCAGTGCGACGCGCTCCTGTTCCCGGCGCTCCTGTTCGGCCTTCTCGCGCTCCAGGCGCAGGCGCTGCTCCTGGCGGAGGAACTCGCGCTCGCCGGACATCTGGTTCTTGAGATCCTCGAAGTAGGCGACGGCCGGGGGCGGGACGACGAAGGGGTCCAGGCTGAAGTCGGGATCCAACCGGAGCACGGCGCGCAGGTGGCGTTCGGCGTCGTCCGTCTTGTTGAGGTTGAAGGCGGACAGGCCCGCGAGCTTGTGCAGCTCCACCAGGTCCTCTTCCGGCAGGTCGCCCCGGTCGATGCGTTGGCCCGCGCGCTCCAGCACCTCCGCGTACTTGCCGTATTCGAACGACGAGCGCAGCGCGGCGACCTCCGGATCCGCGCCCATGGGCGTCTGGGCGCGCGCGGACGCGGGGCCGAGCAGGGCGGCCAGCAGGAAGAACGCGAGAAGCAGCGGGCCGCGGCTCATTCGGGCGCCAGGCTCCCGCGCAGGGTGGTGGGCTTGCCGGGCTCCAGCAGGACGACGCGCTTCTCCGTCTTGTAGCCGGGGGAGGAGATCTCCACCTCCACGCGGTGCTGGAAGCTGGCGGGGCCGCGGGGGGAGCGGATGTCGAAGGGGTGCTGGAGGCTGTCGTTCGCGGTGCGCTCCACGTCGCCCACGCGCACGGTGGCGTCCGGCGGCTGGTAGTCCATGGCCAGCTGCGAGGCCTTCAGCAGGGCGCGCAGGCGGAAGACGTTCTCGCGGTCCGGCTTCACGTCGATGGTCTCCGTGGCGTCCTCGCAGTAGCCGCAGGAGACGGTGACGGTGTGCTCGCCCGGGGTCAGGTGCACGTCGTGCTGCGCGAGCTGCTGGGTGCCGGCGGGGCCGCCGTCCACCCGGATGGAGCCGTAGGGGCGCACGAGGATGGACACGGGGAGCTTGCCCGCGCGCGAAGACTTGGAGTCGTCCTGCGGGTCGAGGCTGGCGACCACCGCGGGGCGCGCCGGCGTGCGTTCCGGAGGGGAGGGGACGCGCGGGTTGGAGTCGGGAGGCAGGATCGCGTCTCGGCCGGGCGTGCCCGTGCCGCCCGTGCCCTGCGCGCCGTTGGGACGCGAGCCCGTGGCCTGCGAACCCTGAGGAGTGCCCGTACCATCGGGCGAACCCGTCGTGCCGCCCGCGCCCTGGCCGCCGTGAAAGGTGCCTGTGCCGTCGGGTGAACCCGTCGCGCCACCGGTGCTCCGCGAGCCGTTGGGGGCGCCCGTGCCCTGCGTTCCAGTGGACGTAGCGGCGCCGTCCGGGGCCTTCGGGCCATCCGCGCGCGGAGCCGCCGGTTGCTCTTTCGGTGTCTCGGGCGCGCTCGCGTTCATGCGGTACACCTGCCAGCCGCCCAGCCCCAACGCGAGCGCCACGCCCGCCCCGATGCCCACGCGGATGCCGCGCCTGCGCCACGTGCGCCGCCGCTGCTGACGCTGGATGCCCTTGAGCAACCCCAGCGCCCGTTCATTCGTCGCGTCCAGCGCGAGCACGTGGTTGAGGCACGCCAGCGCGCGCGGCGTCCGCTTCTCCGCGAGCTGCCGTTCCCCGCGCTCCAGCAGCGCCGCGACGATGCGCTGGCGCGCGAGCCGCTGGTACGACGGCGGATCCGCGAAGAACGAGATCAGCTCCTCGCCCACGCGGGAGAACCCCAGCCCCGCGAGCGCATCCGCCAGCGCGTCGCGCAGCTTCCCCGCGTTCGGATAGCGCCGCGCCGGATCGCGCTGGAGGCATGTCGCGCAGATCTCCGCCAGCTCGTCCGACAGCGTGGGCACGCGGCGGCGCGGGTCTTCATACGCCCCGTCCAGGATGCGCTTGAGCGTCGCGGTGGTGTTCGACGCGGTGAAGGGCAGCCGGCCCGTCATCAGCGCGTAGAACATGATCCCCAGGCTGAAGACGTCCGCCTCCGGCCCGGCCTCCAGGCCCTCGATGATCTCCGGCGACATGTGCGCGGGCGAGCCCACCAGCGCGCCCGTCACCGTCATCCGGTCCTCGATGTCCAGGAGCCGCGCGATGCCGAAGTCCATGAGCTTGAGGACCCCGTCCTCGCGCACCATGACGTTCTCCGGCTTCAGGTCGCGGTGGATGACGCCCGCTTCGTGCGCGTGCGCCAGCGCCGCCGCCAGCTCGTGGATGATCATCGCCGCCAGCTCCGGCGGCTCCAGCGGGCCCTCGTCCAGGTACGTCTTGAGCGTCCGGCCCCGGATGTACTCCGTGACGATGAAGGCGTCGTGCGCCTCCGCCGAGGAGAAGTCGAACACCTCCAGGATGTTGGGGTGGTGCAGCTTCGCCACCGCGCGAGCCTCTCGCGCCAGGCGCCGCCGCGACTCGTCCTTGCCGGCCAGGTGCGGGTGCAGCACCTTCACCGCGACCTCGCGGTCCAGGGCCGTGTCCAGGCCCTTGTACACGACGCTCATGCCCCCGGAGCCCAGCTCCTCCAGGATGCGATAGCGACCGATATGGCGGCCGACGAGCGTCATGGCGTGCGGTGCGCGCTCTCCCCTCAGTCCCCGAACCCGATGCCCATGCTCCGCGCGAACCGCACCAGGTCCCCCTGGACGTCCACGCGTCGCTCCTTGCGAGACTCACTCAACGGCACGGGGACGACCTCGTTGTTCCTGAGCGCCACCATGTGGCCCCACTGTCCGTCCCGCACCAGGTCCAGCACCTTGCACCCGTAGCGCGTGGCCAGCACCCGGTCCGCCGCGCTGGGGCTGCCGCCGCGCTGCAGGTGGCCCAGCACCGTCACGCGGATCTCCGCCTCGATGTGGCTCGCCAGCAGATCCGCGCACACCTTGCCGGAGCCGCCCAGCCGCACCACGCCGCGGCCCGGGATGTCCGCGGCCTCCGCCAGCACGGACAGCGCGCCGCCCTCCGGATACGCGCCTTCGGAGATGGCGATGATGGAGAAGCTGCGCCGCCGCGTGGCCCGCCGCTTCAGCGTCTCCAGCAGGGACTCCACGCGGTACGGAATCTCCGGGATGAGGATGAGGTCCGCGCCGCCGGCGATGCCGCTCTCCAGCGTGAGGAAGCCCGCGTGGCGGCCCATGATCTCCACCACCATCACGCGGTCATGCGCCTCCGCGGTGGAGTGCAGCCGATCCAGCGCCTCCGTGACGATGAGCCGCGCGGTGTCGAACCCGAACGTCTGGTCCGTGCCGGACAGGTCATTGTCGATGGTCTTCGGACACCCGACGACCTTCAGCCCCTTCTCCGCCAGCTGGTGCGCGATGGACAGCGTGCCGTCCCCGCCAATGGCGACCAGACCGTCCAGCCGCAACTCCTCGCAGCGGCGCAGGACCTGATCCGACACGTCCCGCTCCACCCAGCCCGAGCCCTCACGCACCGGGTAGGAGAACGGGTTCGCCTTGTTGGACGTGCCGAGGATGGTGCCGCCCTTGGGCAGGATGCCGCGCGTGTCCTCCACCCCGAGCGGGCGGACGAGCTCCGGCTCCACCAGGCCCATGTATCCGTTCTCGATGCCGACGAACGAGTGGTCGAACTCGTGCACGCCCCGTCGCACGAGGCCTCGGATGAGCGCGTTGAGTCCGGGGCAGTCACCACCGCCGGTGAGGACGCCGAGTCGAAGAGGTCGAGCCATAGGAGCGAAGAAAGTCGGACGCGGGTGTCAGTGGGAACGGGCGACACTATGACAGCAACGTCGGTGCGGATTGTAGGTGCCACCCCAGGGGGGTGCAACGCACGAATCAGCGCTGACGTCGGATCCGCGCTCGCAGGGACGCGGGGGCGACCCCTCAGTCGCGCTTGAGGCGACGCCGGGAGGCCAGCCGGTCCAGGAGGGCCTGGAGGCGATCCTCCTTCTGTGCGGGAAGGGCCCGGTCCGTGGGGGACTGCACGGGCATCTCGCGGGCCATCCGGTACAGCTCTTCCAGCCGCTCCAGCACCAGCTCGTTGCCGGGGCGCTCCTGGAGGGCCCTGCGGTACGCGGCGGCGGCGCCCACGTAGTCACCCAACGTGAAGAGCCGCTCGCCCTCCTGCATGGGCGAGGGCGGGCCCAGCGGGAGCCGCTGGGGTTCGCGCACGCGGTTCTTCAGGTGCTGCAGCTCCTCCGGCTGGAGGCTGTCGCGCAGCTGGGCCAGCCTGGCGGCCAGGGCCTCCTCGCGCGGAAAGGCGGCGAGGAGGTGCTCGAAGAGCTCGAACGCCTCCGCGAGTTCGCCCCGGCGCAAGGCGCGGTCGGCACGTGCTTCCATGTCGGCCCGGACGGCAGGGGTCATCTCGGGCGGGAGAGTAACTGTTGCCCACCCGGGATGTCACATGCGGAAAAGCCTGCGCTCGGCGGGCCGCAAGGCCTCTCAGGCGGGCGTCGCGGACGACTCCGGCAATACCGTGCTTTCCGGGACCTGCGCGCTCCGCCTCCAATGGCGGAAGATCCACACGGCCACCAACCCGTGGAGCAGCACGCCGAAGACGCCCTCGCCGTTGAAGACCCAGACCTGACCGCCGAAGAGCCCCGGCCGGCCGTTGTAGACGCTGCCGAAGAGCTGCGGGTTGATGAGGTTCCAGCTGATGTGGAAGAGGGCGGGCGGCCAGATGGAGCGCGACGCCATGTAGAGTTGCGCGAACACCACCGCGGCCACGGCGATGGACAAGAGGAACGTCACGTTCTGCCCCACGTGCCCGCGCTGCACCTTGGAGAAGATGAGGGGCAGGTGGAACGCGGCCCACACCGGCATGGTGATGGCCGCGGCCAGCGCCGGCCGGTGCATCCACCAGCGGGTCAGCGTTCCGCGCCAGCCCACCTCTTCACCCAGCTCGCTGGGGACGCCGAAGCCCACAACGGGCGACCACACCAGCGCGAACAGGCCGTAGCGCAGCCAGCGCCAGCGCTCGGGCAGCTTCGCGCCCAGCTTCTCCACCCAGCGCCAGCGCACGGACGCGGCGGCCAGCCACCACGTCACCGTCATGGCCCAGAACATGAGGATCATCACCGGCACCGTCGCCACGCCCGTGACCCCGAACGGGCCCTTGAGCAGCTCCGGCTGGTACGTGATGAAGGACGCGTCCCCCGTGATGAACCGGATCGCGTAGGCCAGCGGCGCGATGACGGCGGCGTACGCCAGGGGCAGCGCCAGCCCCAGGAACCACCACTTCCAGCCAGGGAAGGAGAAGCCCACCGCGGACGGGGGCTCGCGACGGAAGAACCACGAGCACGCGAGGCCCACGATGCCGGGCACGCACATCATCCAGCGCATCAGCCACACGGACTCGCGCGTCTCGCCGCCCATGATGAACAGGACGGCCATCGTCCAGCTCACGGCGAGCGTCACCGCGAGGAACGTGAGGGTTTCTTTCCGGGGATTCCTCATGTTCCGGAGCATACCGGTTGAACTCGTCCCGTCGAGCCCAACCTACGAGGGGAGGGCGGCCGGGCCGCCCTGCGCCCGCGTGCGCCTTCAGCTCTTGAGGACGACCTCTCGCGCGCCCTCGAGTCGTTCGGCCTGGAGGCCGCGCTCGCGGGCGGTGGTGAGCAGCAGATCCGACTCCTTCATGCGGGGCGTCTCCGGCGTGGCGGCGGGCCCGATGATGTGCTCCATCCAGGGCTCCAGGCCCATGGCGTAGTTGAAGAGCCGCTTCGCGCCCACGAGCTCCAGGAGGCGCAGGCCTTCGGCGGAGTTGCTGCCGCGGCAGCGGCGGTTCTTCTCCAGCTTGCGGTCGCGCTTCTTGGGGAAGAAGCCCTCCAGCATCCACGTGTGCGGCGCGCCGACGATCTCCGTGTTCATGAAGACCGTGTGCAGGTCGCCCACGGTGCTGCGCAGGTCGCGGTACGTCGTCTCGTCCACGCACATGGAGTCGGCGGCGAAGAACAGCCGCTCCTCGCCCGTGCGGATGATCCACGCCGTCTTGGCGTGGGCCACGTCGCCGTGCTCGCCCATGAACGGCGCGGCGATGATCTCCCCGTCCGGGATGGGCAGGGACTCGTAGAAGTAGGGCTCCAGCACGTTCTTGAAGCCGAGCGCCTTGCCCAACAGCCGGGGCGAGTAGTCACCCGCCAGGGCGCCGCTCGCGCGCGGCACCATCAGCGTGCCGACGCGGTGGCGCAGGCGCAGCAGCGTCTCGATGTCCAGGTGATCCGGGTGGCTGTGGGTGATGACCACGTAGTCGATGCGGCGGGGCAGGTCCGCGAAGGACATGCGCGCCAGCGGGCCCATCTTCTCCGGCCGCACCGGCACCACCGCGTCGATGAGGATGGACGTGCCCTTCCACTCCACCAGCACGCACGCGTGGCCCACGTAGCGGATGCGCACCCCCGGCCCGTTCCACGTCTCGGGAAGGGTCTGCGGCGCCTCCGTGAGCAGGGGCATCAGGTCCGCGTCGGACTGCACCGCGTCGCCCAGCACGTCGCGGATCCACTCCAGCGGCTTGGGCTCCAGGTCCAGGCTGAACAGCTTGTCCAGGCGCTCGTCGTGGAAGGGCACCTTCCAGTCCAGCTGCCCCGCCTCCATCAGGCGCGGCGTGGTGAGCAGCGAGTCGCGCTCCGCGTCCGCCTTCAGCCGGCGGAGCCGCATCGACTGGAGGTCCGTCTTGTGGTGACGGCCGCGGTACAGCAGGCCTTCGTGCACGCGCATGGACGGGCGGTTCACGTAGTCGTACACCAGCTCCACCACGCCCTTGAGTGGCTCCGGCAGCCGCGCGTACAGCGGCTCCAGCGACTGGCCCTTGGCCTCCGCCAGGAGCTGCGTCTGGAACTCGTCGAACGCCTCCGCCAGCTTGATGTTGTCCTCCTGCGCGGTGGTCATCCGCTGCATGAGCGCCCGCACCTCTTCGGCGCGCTCCGGCGCGATGCCCACGAAGGAGCTGCCGCTCAGCTCCGGATCCTTCGCCGCCTTCGCGTGGAAGTCCGGCGTCTGCAGGTAGGCCTTGAGCAGCGGCAGCAGGTAGGCCTGCAGATGCAGGCTCGCGGGCATGGGCGCCACCGTCATCCACCAGGCCTGGAAGTCCTGGACGAGCGGTTCGACGAGGGTGGCGTCCGCGAGGCGATACAGAGGAGCAGTCATGATGGGCGATCGCGAGGAGACACCCGCGCCCGGACTCGATTCACGGCGGTTCCGGGAAAGGGAACTCGCGGAGTCAAGGAAGGGCGGGGTGAGAGCTGAAGACCAGGAAGCAGGGCTGACGAGCGAATGTGAGCGATTCGAGCAATTTGTTCAAGTTCGGTAGAACCCATTCGTAGTGGTATTCTCGTATCCAGTTCTGCTCCCCCGGACACATTGCAAGGGCGCCTGTGCCACGCACATCGTGTGCGTGAGTCCCACAGGAAGTCGGCCCACTGAAGCCCTTGCTGCGTTCTCCGGCCTTCCACATGGGTTCTTCCTTGTCGCGTTCCCCTGAGCTGACGCCCTCGAATTCCACCCTCGTCGAAATCTTGCGGAGCCGGGCCGAGTCGCGGTCCGAACAGCCGCTGTACACCTTCCTGGATGACGCGGGGCAGGAAGACGGAACGCTGAGCTACGCGGGGCTGGACGCGCGAGCGCGGCGGATCGCCGTGGCGCTGCGGAAGGTGGCGAAGCCGGGCGAGCGCGTGATGCTGCTGTATCCGCCCGGCCTGGAGTACGTGGCGGGGTTCTTCGGGTGCCTCTACGCGGGGCTCATCGCGGTGCCGGCGTATCCGCCGGATCCGATGCGGCTGGAGCGCACGCTGCCGCGCCTGCGGGCGATCATCCAGGACGCGAACGCGACGGTGGTGCTCACCACGTCCGGCATCCTGTCCATGACGGAGTTCGTCTTCGAGCAGGCGCCGGATCTGCGCTCGCTGCACTGGGTGGGGACGGACGAGATCCCGGCGGGTGGGGAAGCGGAGTGGACGCCGCCGGCGGTGGACGCGTCGACGCTGGCGTTCCTCCAGTACACGTCCGGGTCCACGGGCTCGCCCAAGGGCGTGATGCTGAGCCACGGCAACCTGGCGCACAACCTGGCGCTGATCACGGACGCGTTCGAGCTGGGCCCCAGCAGCTCGGCCGTCATCTGGCTGCCGCCGTACCACGACATGGGGCTCATCGGCGGCATCCTCACGCCGCTGTACGCGACGTTCCACGCGGCGCTGATGTCGCCGCTGACGATGCTCAAGAATCCGCGCGTGTGGCTGGAGGCCATCACCCGGTACAAGGCCACCATCAGCGGCGGGCCGAACTTCGCGTTCGACCTGTGCATCCGGCGCATCCCGGCGGAGGAGCGGCAGTCGCTGGACCTGAGCTCGTGGAAGGTGGCGTTCACCGGCGCGGAGCCCATCCGTCCGGCGACGCTGGACCGCTTCGAGCAGGCCTTCGGGCCGCACGGCTTCAAGCGCGAGTTCTTCTTCCCGTGCTACGGCCTGGCGGAGGCGACGCTGCTGGTGTCGGGCGGGCGCGTGGAGGCGCCGCCGGTGCGCTGCGCGCTGGATGCTCCGGCGCTGGAGCAGCGCCGGGCGGTGCTGGTGGACGCGGCGAAGCCGGAGGCGCGCCTGCTGGTGGGCTGCGGCGAGGAGCGTCCGGGACACCCCGTGGTCATCGTGGATCCGCAGACGCGCGAGGCGTGCGCGCCCGGCGGCGTGGGTGAGATCTGGGTGCGTGGTCCCAGCGTGGCGCTGGGCTACTGGAGCAAGCCGGAGGCGACGGCGGAGGTGTTCCAGGCGCGTGTGAAGGGCACGGACGAAGGGCCGTTCCTGCGCACGGGCGACCTGGGCTTCATGCGGGACGGCGAGCTGTTCGTCACCGGCCGGGCCAAGGACCTGATCATCATCCGCGGCCGCAACCACTACCCGCAGGACATCGAGCAGACGGTGGAGGAGAGCCACCCTGCGCTGCGCGCTGGCAGCGTCGCGGCGGTGTCTCTGGAGGTGGCGGGCGAGGAGCGCCTGGTGGTGGTGCAGGAGATCGACCTGCGCAAGGCGGGCAACCTGCGCAAGCAGGTGGACATGGCGGAGGCGGCGGTGAAGGAGATCCGCCAGCGCGTCGCCGAGCGTCACGAGGTCCAGGTCCACGCCGTGGCGCTGATCGAGCCCGGCAGCATCCCGAAGACCTCCAGCGGGAAGATCCAGCGGCACGCGAGCAAGGCGCAGTTCCTGGCGGACGAGCTGCGCACGGTGCTGGTGTGGCGCGAGCCGGGGTTCGAGGAGGCGGAGGAGACGGAAGCCGCCGCGTCCAATGAGCCTGCCGCGGCGCCGGTCCGTGAGGACGTGCCGGAGGCCGCGCGGGCCACGCTGACGTGGCTGGTGGAGCGCGTGGCGGAGCAGCTGAAGGTGCCGGCGAAGACGGTGGACGTGCGTGAGCCCATCACTCGCTACGGCCTGGATTCGCTGAGCGCGGTGGAGCTGGCGCACGCGGTGGAGAAGGGGCTGGGGATCGCGCTGCCCATGGAGCTGCTGCTCCAGGGGCCGAGCTTGGTGGACCTGGCGAAGCGCATCACGGCGTCGAAGCTGGAGCCGAAGGCGGCGGTGCTCGCGCCCCGGCCGCGCGGGGCGACGCAGCCGCTGTCGTTCGCGCAGCAGCGCCTGTGGTTCCTGGACCGGCTGGAGCAGGGCAGCGCGCTCTACAGCATCCCGGGCGCGGTGCGGCTGGACGGCGCGCTGGACGCCGAATCGCTGCGCCGGAGCCTGGAGGAGATCGTCCGCCGGCACGAATCGCTGCGCACGACGTTCCGCGAGGAGAACGGCGAAGCGGTGCAGCTCATCCACCCGGCGAAGACCTTCGAACTGCCGGTGGTGGACCTGACGGGCTCCCCGGAGGCGTCGCGCGAGGCGGAGGCGCGGCGGTGCGTGGATGAAGAGGCCGTGCGCCCGTTCGACCTGGGCGCGGGTCCGCTGGTGCGCGCGCGGTTGCTGAAGCTGGGTGACGCGAAGCACGTGCTGCTGGTGACGATGCACCACATCGTCTCCGACGGCTGGTCCATGGGCGTGCTCGTGCGCGAGGTCGCCGCGCTCTACGACGCGTTCCGTGGCGGACGGGGTTCTCCGCTGCCGGAGCTGCGCGTGCAGTACGCGGACTTCGCGCAGTGGCAGCGGGAGTGGCTGCTGGGCGGCGTGTTGGAGAAGCAGGTCGGCTATTGGAAGCAGCGGCTGGCCGGGGCTCCCGCCGTGCTGGAGCTGCCGACGGACTTCGCGCGTCCGGCGGCGCAGACGTATCGCGGCGCGACGGTGCCGGTGAAGCTGGGCGCGGAGCTGAGCAAGGCGCTGGGCGCGCTGGCGAAGAAGGAAGGCGTCACGCCGTACATGCTGCTCCTGGCCGCGTTCCAGGTGCTGTTGGGGCGCTACAGCGGGCAGGACGACATCTCGGTCGGTTCGCCCATCACGGGCCGCTCGCGCGCGGAGACGGAGGGCCTCATCGGCTTCTTCGTCAACACGCTGGTGCTGCGCACGAAGCTTTCGGGCAACCCGAGCTTCCGCGCGCTGCTGGCCCAGGTGAAGGAGACGACGCTGGGTGCGTACGCGCACCAGGACGTGCCGTTCGAGAAGCTGGTGGAGGAGCTCCAGCCGCAGCGCAGCCTGAGCCACGCGCCGCTGTTCCAGGTGATGTTCGTGTTGCAGCAGGACGTGCTGCCGCACTTCCGTCTGCCGGGCGTGGAGCTGTCGCCGTACGAGGTGGAGTCGAAGACGGCGAAGTTCGACCTCACGCTCTACCTGACGGAGACGGTGGGCGGGCTGGAAGGGACGCTCGAGTACAACACGGACCTGTTTGCCGCGGCGACGGCGCGCCGGATGATGGAGCACCTGCGGGTGCTTCTGGAGTCGCTGCTCACGGATCCGGGCGCGAAGCTGTCCGACCTGTCGCTGATGGGAGCACAGGAGAAGCAGTCGCTGCTGAAGGACGTGTCGGGGACGGACCTGTCGGCCCCGGTGAGCGGGACGATGCAGGCGCTCTTCGAGGCGCAGGCGGTTCGCACGCCGGATGCGCCCGCGGTCCACTTCGACGGGCAGATGCTGACGTACGCGCAGCTGGACGCGCAGGCGAATCAGCTGGCGCACCACCTGCGTGGCCTGGGCGTGGGCCCGGACACGCTGGTGGGCGTGAGCCTGGAGCGCTCCGCGCGGATGGTGGTGGCGCTGCTGGGCGTGCTGAAGGCCGGTGGCGCCTACGTGCCGCTGGATCCGGCGTACCCGCGTGACCGTCTGGGCTGGATGTTGGAGGACGCGCAGGCGCCGGTGCTGCTGACGCAGCAGAAGCTGCTGGGCGTGCTGCCCGAGCACTCCGCGAAGGCCGTCTGCGTGGACACGGACTGGGCCGTCATCGCGCGGCAGCCGACCACGCCTGTCGCGACGAGCACGGGCGTGGGGAACCTGGCGTACGTGCTGTACACGTCGGGCTCCACGGGCCGTCCGAAGGGCGTGGCGATCGAGCAGCGCAGCGTGGTGGCGTTCCTGCACTGGGCGACGGCTGCGTTCACGAAGCAGCAGCTGGCCGGCGTGCTGGCGGCGACGTCGCTGAACTTCGACCTGTCGGTGTTCGAGGTCTTCGCGCCGCTGAGCAGCGGCGGTGCCGTCATCGTCGCGGAGAACGCGCTGGCGTTGCCGACGCTGAAGGACGCGGGTCGCGTGACGCTGGTGAACACGGTGCCCTCCGCGATGGCGGAGCTGGTGCGCAGCCAGGGCGTGCCGGAGTCGGTGCGCACGGTGAACCTCGCCGGTGAGCCGCTGCTGAACCGGCTGGCTCAGGCGCTGTACGGGCTGAAGAACGTGGAAGGCGTCTACAACCTCTACGGCCCGACGGAAGACACGACGTACTCGACGTACACGCGCGTGGAGAAGGACGGCGCTCGGGAGCCGACGATTGGCCGCCCGCTGACGGGCTCGCGCGCCTACGTGCTGGATGCGTGGCTGCGTCCGGTGCCGCAGGGCGTGCCGGGCGAGCTGTATCTGGCGGGTGCGGGCCTTGCGCGTGGCTACCTGGCGAAGCCGTCGCTGACGGCGGAGCGCTTCGTGCCGAACCCGTTCTCGGAGCAGCCGGGTGCGCGGATGTACCGCACGGGTGACCGCGTGCGCTGGCTGGCCACGGGCGAGCTGGAGTACCTGGGCCGCATCGACTTCCAGGTGAAGGTGCGCGGCTTCCGCATCGAGCTGGGCGAGGTGGAGTCGGCGCTCGCGTCGCAGCCCGGCGTGCGCGAGTCGGTGGTCGTGGTGCGCGAGGACGTGCCGGGCGACAAGCGCCTGGTGGCGTACGTGGCGGGCGCGTCCCTGGACGTGGCGGAGCTGCGCAAGGGCCTGAAGGCGCGGCTGCCGGAGTACATGGTGCCGTCGGCCTTCGTGGTGCTGAACGCTCTGCCGCTGACGCCGAACGGGAAGGTGGACCGCAAGGCACTGCCGGTTCCGGAGGCGCAGGCCCAGGCCCAGTACGTGGCACCGAGCACGGCGACGGAAGAGCAGGTGGCGACGCTCTTCGCGCAGTTGCTGCGCGTCGAGCGCGTGGGCGCCGAGGACTCGTTCTTCGAACTGGGCGGCCACTCGCTGCTGGCGATGCAGCTGGTCTCCCGGCTGCGCACGGCCTTCGGCGTCGAGGTCCCGCTGCGTTCGCTCTTCGAGCTGAGCACGGTGGCGTCGCTCGCGGCGTTCGTCGACGGGAAGAAGCAGCAGGCGGAAGGCGCGAACCTGCCGCCGCTGAAGCGGGTGTCGCGTGAGGGCGTGCTGCCCCTGTCATTCGCGCAGCAGCGCCTGTGGTTCCTGGACCGGTTGGAGCAGGGCAGCGCGCTCTACAACATCCCGGGCGCGGTGCAGTTGGAGGGCGCGCTGGATGTGGAGGCCCTGCGGCTGACGCTCCAGGAGATCGTCGCGCGGCACGAGTCGCTGCGCACGACGTTCCGTGAGGAGAACGGCGAGGCGGTGCAGATCATTCACACCGCGGGCCGGATGGACCTGCCCCTGGTGGACCTGTCGACCGCGGCCGAAGCAGAGACCCAGCGTCTGGTCAACGAGGAGGCCGTGCGGCCCTTCGACCTGGGCACGGGGCCGCTCTTCCGCGCGAAGTTGCTGAAGCTGGGTGAGGCGAAGCACGTGCTGCTGGTGACGATGCACCACATCGTCTCCGACGGTTGGTCGCTGGGTGTCCTCGTGCGTGAGATGGCCGCGCTCTACGAGGCGCACTCGCAGGGCCGCGCCATGCCGCTGCCGGAGCTGGCGGTGCAGTACGCGGACTTCGCGCAGTGGCAGCGGGAGTGGCTGCTGGGCGGGGCGCTGGAGAAGCAGGTTGGCTACTGGAAGCAGCAGCTGGCCGGGGCCCCGGCGATGTTGGAGCTGCAGACGGACTTCGCGCGTCCGGCGGTGCAGACGTACCGTGGCGCGACGGTGCCGGTAAAGCTGGGCGCGGACCTGAGCCGCACGCTGAACGCGCTGGCGAAGCAGGAAGGCGTCACCCCGTACCAGCTGCTGCTCGCGGCGTTCCAGGTGCTGCTGGCGCGGTACACGGGCCAGGACGACATCTCCGTCGGCTCGCCCATCGCGGGCCGCACGCAGGCGGAGACGGAAGGGCTCATCGGCTTCTTCGTCAACACGCTGGTGCTGCGCACCAAGCTCGCGGGCAACCCGACCTTCCAGCAGGTGCTCAAGCAGGTACGCGAGACGACGCTGGGCGCGTACGCGCACCAGGACGTGCCGTTCGAGAAGCTGGTGGAGGAACTCCAGCCGCAGCGCAGCCTGAGCCATGCGCCGCTGTTCCAGGTGATGTTCGCGCTGCAGCAGGACGTGCTGCCGCACCTGAAGCTGTCGGGCGTGGAGCTGTCGCCGTACGAAGTGGAAGCGAAGACGGCGAAGTTCGACCTCACGCTCTTCCTCACGGAGACCGCGGGCGGCCTGGAAGGAACGCTCGAGTACAACACCGACCTGTTCACGGCGGCGACGGCACAGCGGATGACGGAGCACCTGCGGGTGTTGCTGGAGTCCGTGGCGGTGCGGCCCATGGCGAAGGTGTTCGACCTTGCGCTGATGAGCGCGCAGGAGAAGCAGACGCTGCTGATGGACGTGTCGGGGACGGATCTGCCGGCCCCGGTCAGCGGGACGATGCAGGCGCTCTTCGAGGCGCAGGCGGTTCGCACGCCGGATGCAGCGGCCGTCTACTTCGACGGACAGGTGCTGACGTACGCACAGCTGGAGGCGCAGGCGAACCAGCTGGCGCACCACCTGCGTGGCATGGGCGTGGGCCCGGACACGCTGGTGGGCGTGAGCCTGGAGCGTTCCGCGCGGATGGTGGTGGCGCTGCTGGGCGTGCTGAAGGCCGGTGGCGCCTACGTGCCGCTGGATCCGGCGTACCCGCAGGATCGTCTGGGCTGGATGCTGGAGGACGCGCAGGCGCCGGTGGTGCTGACGCAGCAGAAGCTGCTGGGCGTGCTCCCCGCGCATTCGGCGCGCAACGTGTTCCTGGATACGGATTGGGAGACCATCTCCAAGAACCCTGTTTCGCGCGTCGATGCGCGCACCGGCCTGAGGAACCTGGCGTACGTGCTGTACACGTCGGGTTCGACGGGCCGTCCGAAGGGCGTGGCCATCGAGCAGCGCAGCGTGATTGCGTTCCTGCACTGGGCGACGGCGTTCTTCACGCCGCAGCAGCTGTCGGGCATGTTGGCGTCGACGTCGCTGAACTTCGACATCTCGGTGTTCGAAGTCTTCGCGCCGCTGAGCGTCGGTGGTTCCGTCATCGTCGCGGAGAACGCACTGGCGCTCCCGACGATGAAGGACGCGAGCCGGGTGACGCTGGTGAACACGGTGCCCTCCGCGATGGCGGAGTTGCTGCGCAGCGGGGGCGTGCCGGAGACCGTGCGGACGGTGAACCTCGCCGGTGAGCCGCTGCTGAACCGGCTGGCGCAGGCCGTCTACGGGCTGAAGAACGTGGACGCCGTCTACAACTTCTACGGCCCGACGGAAGACACGACGTACTCGACGTACTTGCGAGTGGAGAAAGGCGCGACGCGGGAGCCGACGGTGGGCCGTCTCCTGACGGGCTCGCGGGGGTACGTGCTGGATGCGTGGCTGCGTCCGGTGCCGCAGGGTGTGCCGGGCGAGTTGTACATCGCGGGTGCGGGCCTCTCGCGAGGCTACCTGGCGAAGCCTGCTCTGACGGCGGAGAGGTACGTCCCCAACCCGTTCAGCGACGAGCCCGGCGCGCGGATGTACCGCACGGGCGACCGCATCCGCTGGTTGCCGAACGGCGAGCTGGAGTACCTGGGTCGCTTCGACTTCCAGGTGAAGGTGCGTGGTTTCCGCATCGAGCTGGGTGAAGTGCAGTCGGTGCTGTCCACGCAGCCTGGCGTGCGCGAGTCCGTGGTGGTGGTGCGCGAGGACGTGCCGGGCGACAAGCGCTTGGTGGCATACGTCGCGGGCGCGACGCTGGACGTGGCGGAGCTGCGCAAGGGCCTGAAGGCGCGGCTGCCTGAGTACATGGTGCCGTCGGCGTTCGTGGTGCTGAACGCTCTGCCGCTGAATCCGAACGGGAAGGTGGACCGCAAGGCACTACCGGTGCCGGAGGCCCAGTCTGCGCAGGGACAGTACGTGGCCCCGCGCACGGCGACGGAGGAGCAGGTGGCCTCGCTCTTCGCGCAGCTGCTGCGCGTGGAGCGCGTGGGCGCGGAGGACTCGTTCTTCGAGCTGGGCGGCCACTCGCTGCTGGCGATGCAGCTGGTCTCCCGGCTGCGCGCCGCCTTGGGCGTCGAAGTCCCGCTGCGTTCGCTCTTCGAGCTGAGCACGGTGGCTTCGCTCGCGGCGTTCGTGGACACGGCCGTTTCGGGCCGTGATGCGTCCAGGGCCCCGGCGATCACGCCTCGGCCCCGGAGCGCCACGGAGTCGCTGTCGTTCGCGCAGCAGCGTCTGTGGTTCCTGGACCAGCTGGAGCAGGGCAGCGCCTTCTACAACGTGGCGGGCGGTGTGAAGCTGGAAGGCACGCTGCATGTGGATGCCATGCGGCGGGCCCTGGAAGAGATCGTCCGCCGGCATGGGTCGCTGCGCACGACCTTCCGCGATGAGAACGGTCAGGCGGTGCAGGTCATCCACCCGGCGAAGGCCTTCGAGCTGCCGGTGGTGGACGTCTCCGGGGCACAGGACACGGAGGCGCGGCGGCTGGCGGAGGAAGAAGCCGCGCGCCCGTTCGATCTGGGTACGGGTCCGCTCTTCCGCGCCAGGCTGCTGAAGCTGGGCGAGGCGAAGCACGTGCTGCTGGTGACGATGCACCACATCGTCTCCGACGGCTGGTCCCTGGGCGTGCTCGTGCGTGAGGTCGCCGCGCTCTACGAGGCCCAGGTCCTCAACCAGAAGTCCCCGCTGCCGGAGCTGGCGGTGCAGTACGCGGACTTCGCGCAGTGGCAGCGGGAGTGGCTGCTGGGCGGGGGGCTGGAGAAGCAGGTCGGCTACTGGAAGCAGCAGCTGGCCGGAGCGCCTGCCGTCCTGGAGCTGCCGACGGACTTCGCACGTCCCGCGGTGCAGACGTATCGCGGCGCGACGGTGCCGGTGAAGCTGGGCGCGGACCTGAGCCGCACGCTGAACGCGCTGGCGAAGCAGGAAGGCGTCACGCCGTACCAGCTGCTGCTCGCGGCGTTCCAGGTGCTGCTGGCTCGCTACAGCGGCCAGGACGACATCTCGGTGGGTTCGCCCATCGCGGGCCGGACGCAGGCGGAGACGGAGGGCCTCATCGGCTTCTTCGTCAACACGCTGGTGCTGCGCACGAAGCTTTCGGGCAACCCGAGCTTCCAGCAGGTGCTCCAGCAGGTGCGCGAGACGACGCTGGGCGCGTACGCGCACCAGGACGTGCCGTTCGAGAAGCTGGTGGAAGAACTCCAGCCGCAGCGCAGCCTCAGCCACGCGCCGCTGTTCCAGGTGATGTTCGCGCTGCAGCAGGACGTGCTGCCGCACCTGAAGCTGTCGGGCGTGGAGCTGTCGCCGTACGAAGTGGAAGCGAAGTCGGCGAAGTTCGACCTGACGCTGTCGCTGACGGAGACGGCGGGCGGACTGGAAGGAACGCTGGAGTACAACACCGACCTGTTCACGGCGGCGACGGCGCGGCGGATGACGGAGCACCTGCGGGTGTTGCTGGAGTCCGTGGCGGTGCGGCCCATGGTGAAGGTGTTCGACCTGTCGCTGATGGGAGCGCAGGAGCGTCACCAGGTGCTGGTGGCGTGGAACGACACGCGCGGCGACGTCGCTGGCGACGTGACGTTCCCGGCGCTCTTCGAGGCCCAGGTGCGTCGCGCGCCGGACTCGCAGGCGCTGGTGTTCGAGGACGCCTCGCTGACGTACGCGCAGCTGGACGCGAGGGCGAACCAGCTGGCGCACCACCTGCGCACGCTGGGCGTCGGGCCCGAGGTGCGCGTGGCGCTCTGCGTGGAGCGTTCGCTGGACCTCGCGGTGGCGATGCTCGGCATCCAGAAGGCCGGTGGCGCCTTCGTGCCGTTGGATCCGTCCTACCCGCGTGAGCGCCTGTCCTTCATGCTGGAGGACAGCGGCGCGCCCGTGCTGGTGACGCAGTCGTCGCTGAGCCAGCAGCTGCCCTCCGACGGCATGCGCGTGGTGCGCATGGACCTGGAGGCGGCGCACCTCCGGACGCTGCCGGAGACCGCTCCGGCCTCCAGCGCCAACGCTGACACCCTGGCGTACGTCATCTACACGTCCGGCTCCACGGGCCGCCCCAAGGGCACGCTCCTGCCGCACCGTGGCCTCAACAACACCGCCCGGCAGGCCGCCGCGGCGAAGGGCCTGGGCTCGGGCCGCCGCGCGTTGCAGTACGCGGCGTCCAGCTTCGACGCCAGCGTGTGGGAGGTGTTCAGCACGCTCGTGTCCGGGGCCACGCTGGTGCTCGCGCCTCGCGACCGGCTGCTGCCGGATGAACCGCTGCGCACGCTGCTGAAGTCGCAGCGCATCACCACCGTGACGTTGACGCCGTCGGTGCTCGCGCAGTTGAGCGCGGATGGGCTGGAAGGCCTGTCCACCATCGTCTCCGCCGGTGAGGCGCTGAGCGTGGAGATGGCTCGCAAGTGGGGGCAGGGGAGGACGCTGATCAACGCGTACGGCCCCACCGAGACCACGGTCTGCGCGACCCTCACGCACGGCGGTGTCCGGGCGGAGCGCCTGACCATCGGCAAGCCGCTGGCGAACGTGCAGGTGTACGTGCTGGATGCCCTGCACCACCCGGTGCCCGTGGGTGTCGCGGGCGAGCTGTACGTCGCGGGCGAAGGCCTCGCGCGCGGCTACCAGGGCCGGCCGGACATGACGGCCGAGAAGTTCGTCCCCAATCCGTTCAGCAACGAGCCCGGTGCGCGGCTGTACCGCACCGGCGACCGCGTGCGCTGGCTGGCCGAGGGCGAGATCGAATACCTGGGCCGCATCGACCACCAGGTGAAGGTGCGCGGCTTCCGCATCGAGCTGGGTGAAATCGAGGCCGTGCTGCTGCGCCACGCGGACGTGCGCGAGGCGGCGGTGGTGGTTCGCGAGGACGTGCCGGGCGACAAGCGGCTGGTCGGCTACGTCGTGTCGCAGCCAGGGCGGACGGTGGACGCGGCCTCGCTGCGCAAGCACCTGAAGGACGGCGTGCCGGAGTACATGGTGCCGTCGGCGTTCATGGTGCTGGACGCGCTGCCGATGACGCCCGCCGGCAAGGTGGACCGCAAGGCCCTGCCGGCTCCCACGGGCGCGCTCACGCGTCCCGACGCCTACGTGGCCCCGCGCACGCCGACGGAAACGCGCGTGGCGGCCCTCTTCGCGCGCGTGCTCACCGTGGAGCGCGTGGGCGCGGAGGATTCGTTCTTCGAACTGGGCGGCCACTCGCTGATGGCCACCCAGCTGGTGTCCCGTCTGCGCGGCGAGTTCCAGGTGGAGCTGCCCCTGCGTGCGCTCTTCGAGTCCCCGACGGTGGCCGCCCTGGCCTCCCGCGTGGACGAGGCCACCGGCGCCGAGCGGAAGTTCAAGACGCCGCCGCTCAAGCCCGCGTCGCGCGAGGGCTCGCTGCCGCTGTCCTTCGACCAGGAGCGCCTCTGGCTCTTCGAGCAGCTCACGCCGGGCACGCCCATCTACAACGTGCCCAGCGCGGCCCGCCTGAGCGGCGACCTGGACGTCGACGTGCTCCGCCGCGGCCTGGAGGAGATCGTCCGGCGCCACGAGGCGCTGCGCACCGTCTTCCACCAGGACGCGTCCGGCGCGCCCGTGCAGGTCATCCTGCCGGCGAAGCCGTTCGTGCTGCCCGTGGTGGACCTGTCCTCGCTGCCCGCCGACAAGGCGGAGGCCGAGGCCCGCAGCCACCTGAACGCGGAGGCCGCTCGGCCCTTCGACCTGGTGCAGGGCCCGCTGCTGCGCGCCCAGCTCCTGAAGCTGAGCGCGCGTGAGCACGTGCTGTGCCTCGCCATGCACCACATCGTGGTGGATGGCTGGGCCGTGGGCGTGTTCATGAACGAACTCCAGGCGCTCTACACCGCGTTCTCGCGCGGCGAGCCCTCGCCGCTGCCCGCGCTGCCCGTGCAGTACGCGGACTACACCCTCTGGCACCGCCAGTGGCTGAGCGGTGACGTGCTGGAGCAGCAGATTGCCTGGTGGAAGAAGCAGCTCGCCGGAGCGCCCCGCATCGCGCTGCGCACGGACGCGCCGCGCCCCGCGGGCGACCGCTTCCACGGTGACAGCCGCCGCTTCCACCTGTCTCCGGACCTCACGTCCCGCATCGAGGCGTTGGGGCGAGGGGAGGGCGCCACGCTGTTCATGGTGCTGCTCGCCGCGTTCGACGCGCTCCTGCACCGCCGCACCGGCCAGGACGACATCGTCGTGGGCACGGACATCGCGAACCGCGCCCGCGAGGAGCTGGAGTCGCTGGTCGGCTTCTTCACCAACCAGCTCGTCCTGCGCACGCAGGTGTCTGGCGACCTGACCTTCCGCGCGCTGCTGGACCGCGTGCGCAAGGGGACCCTGGATGCCTACGAGCACCAGGACCTGCCCTTCGGCACGCTGGTGCAGGCGCTCAAGCCGCCGCGCGAGCCGGGTGGTCAGCTCTTCAACGTGAAGTTCGTGCTGGAGAACGCGCCGCTGCCGCCGCTCCAGCTCCCGGGCCTGGAGCTGAGCCTCCTGGACGCGGAGACGAACGGGACCGCGAAGTGGGACCTGCTCGTCGTCGTGTTCCCGTGGCAGGGCGGGCTCACCGTCACGGTGGAGCACAACACGGACGTGCTCGACCGCGCGTCGGTGGAGCGCCTGTTCGCCCACTTCGAGTCGCTGCTGCGCGCCGTCGTGGACGACCCCGAGCACCGCATCGGCACGCTGCCGCTGCTCACGCCGGATGAGCGCAGCACGCTCGCCGCGTGGAACGACCGCCCGCGGACGTACCCGCACGGCCAGCCCGTGTCGCGCGTCTTCGAGGCGCAGGCCGCCCGAGCCCCGGATGCTGTCGCCGTGAGCTTCGAGGGCGAAACGCTCACCGCCGGCCAGCTCAACGCGCGCGCCAACCAGCTCGCGCACCACCTGCGTGCCCTGGGGGTCAGGCCCGGCAAGCGCGTGGGCGTGTCCCTGGAGCGCTCGCTGGAACTCGTCGTGGCGGTGCTGGGCATCGCCAAGGCGGGCGGCGCGTACGTGCCGCTCGACCCCAGCTTCCCCACCGAGCGCCTCTCGATGCTCATCGAGGACGCGAGCCTGTCCGCGCTCGTCAGCGTCTCCGCGATCGCGGACGAGCTGCCCGCGCAGTGGCTCCAGGTGGTCTGCCTGGATGACGACGCGGCCGCGCTCGCGAAGCGTCCGGACACGAACCTCGACACCGCGCCCACAGGCGAGGACGAGCTGTACGTCCTCTACACCTCCGGCTCCACGGGCCGGCCCAAGGGCGTGTCCGTGCCCCACCGCGCCGTCGTCCGCCTGGTGTGCGGTCCGGAGTGGGTGAGCCTGTCGTCGAAGGAGGTCTTCCTCCAGCTGGCGCCGCTCGCGTTCGACGCGTCCACCTTCGAGCTGTGGGGCGCGATGCTCAACGGCGCGAAGCTCGCCGTGTTCCCGCCGCGCGCGCCCACCCTGGACGAGCTGGGCCAGATCATCACCCGCGAGGGCGTGAGCACGCTGTGGCTCACCGCGGGTCTGTTCCACCAGATGGTGGATGGCAACCTGGACGGCCTGCGTCCCGTGCGCCAGCTGCTGGCGGGCGGTGACGTGCTGTCTCCCGCGCACGTGCTGCGCGTGATGGAGCAGCTGCCGGGCTGCCGCGTCATCAACGGCTACGGCCCCACGGAGAACACGACGTTCACCGCGTGCTACCCGGTGGAGGACGCGGGCGCGCTGGGCATCTCCGTGCCCATCGGCCGGCCCATCAACGGCACGCGCGTGCACGTCCTCAACGCGTCCCTGCAGCCCGTGCCCCTGGGCGCCCCCGGCGAGCTGTTCGCGGGCGGCGACGGCCTGGCACACGGCTACCTGAACCAGCCGGAGCTGACGGCGGAGAAGTTCATCCCGGATCCGTTCAGCACCGTGCCGGGCGCGCGCCTGTACCGCACCGGCGACCAGGTCCGCTTCCGCGCGGACGGCTCGCTGGAGTTCCTGGGCCGCATCGACCAGCAGGTGAAGGTGCGCGGCTTCCGCATCGAGCCGGGCGAGATTGAAACGGCGCTGCGTGGACACCCGTCCGTGCTCGACGTCACCGTGGCCGTGCAGGAGGTCGCGGGCGAGAAGGCCCTGGTGGCCTACGTCGTCACGGAAGAGGGCGCGGAGCCGCTGGGCGTGGACACGATGCGTTCGTTCCTCCACGACAAGCTGCCCGCGTACATGGTGCCCACGGCGCTGATGGCGCTGGATGCGCTGCCGCTCACGCCCAACGGCAAGGTGGACCGTCGCGCGCTGCCCGTGCCCGGCAGCGAGCGTCCGCAGATGTCCACCGCGTACGCCGCTCCTCGCACCATGGAGGAGACCGCGCTGTGCGAGGTCTGGGCGGAGGTCCTGGGCGTGGAGCGCGTCGGTATCGACGACAGCTTCTACGACCTGGGTGGTGACTCCATCCGCAGCATCCAGCTCATCGCGAAGCTGCGCGAGCGCGGGCTGGATCTGCCCATGGTGGAGCTGCTGCGTCAGCCCACCATCCGCGCGCTGGGCAACCTGGTACATGCGGCCCCGTCGAAGGCCGCGGCGCAGGCCGTCCCGGGCTCGGAGCCCTTCAGCCTGCTGTCCGACGCGGACCGCGCGCGCCTGCCCGCGGACGTGGAGGATGCGTACCCGGTGGCCGTGCTCCAGGCCGGCATGCTCTTCCAGAGCGAGCTGGACCAGGCGTCCGGCATGTACCACGACGCCACCAGCTACCACCTGGAGATGGCGCTGGATGAGGCGAAGATGCGCCAGCTGCTGGCCGAGCTGGCCCGCCGCCACGCCATCCTGCGCACGTCGTTCGACCTCACCGGTTACGAGCAGCCGTTGCAGTTCGTGCACCGCGAGGCTCAGGTGCCGCTGGAGCTCCACGACGTGCGCCACGTGCCCGCCGCGGAGCAGGACGCGCTCCTGCGCAAGCTCGTGGAAGAGGACCGCTGCCGTCCGTTCGACTGGAGCCGCGCGCCGTTGCTGCGCTTCGCGATCTACCGGCGCACGGAGAAGACGCTCCAGTTCTCGCTCATCTTCCACCACGCCATCCTGGATGGCTGGAGCCTCGCGACGCTGCTGTCGGAGCTGTTCCGCGGCTACGTGAACCTGCTGCGCGGCACGCCGGCCCCGGAGGCGGCGCCGCTGGCCGTCACCTACCGCCAGTTCGTCGCGCTGGAGCACCAGTCGCTCACCTCCGGCGAGGGAGAGCAGTTCTGGAAGTCGCGCCTGTCGGAAGTGGACCGTCCTGCTCCTCGCGCGCCGCTGCCCGCGGGCCAGGAGCCGGTGCTGAGCATGCGGCAGGTGGACGTGCCCGCCGCGCTCCAGGAGGGACTGCAGCGCGTGGCGCAGGCCGCCAACGTGCCGCTGAAGACCGTGCTGCTGGCGGCGCATCTGCGCGTGCGCGCGCTCATGGAGGGACAGCGCTCGGTGGTGACGGGCGTCGTCTCCAACGGCCGTCCGGAGACGGCCGACAGTGAGCGCATGGTGGGCCTGTTCCTCAACAGCATCCCGTTCCCGGTGACGCTGGAGGACGGCACGTGGCTGGACCTGGTGCGCCAGGTCTCGAAGGCGGACGGCGACATCTGGCCGCACCGCCGCTACCCCATGGGCCGGTTGCAGCAGCAGCTGGGGGGCCAGCGGCTGTTCGAGACCATCTTCAACTTCGTCCACTTCCACGTGGCCGGAGGCCTGTCGCAGCTCGAAGGCGTGCGCCTGCTGGAGGAGACGCCGTCCACCGCGTGGATGGAGCTTCCGCTGAGCACGCTGTTCCTCCAGCGCCCGGACACCGGCGCGCTGATGCTCGTGCTGCGCACCAACGGCACGCAGCGCGACGCGGATCAGACGGAGGCGCTGGCGGGCTACTACTTCCGCGCCCTCGAAGCGATGGCCGCCAACCCGCACGCGCGTCACGAGCACGCGCGGCTGCTGCCGGACGCGGAGCGCCAGAAGCTGCTGGTGGAGTGGAACGCCACGGGCGCCCAGCCCGCGGGCGACGCCTGCGTCCACGAGCGCTTCGCCGTCCACGCGGCCCGCACGCCGGACGCGGTGGCGGTGGTCTGCGACGACGGCCAGCTGACCTACGGGGAGCTGAACCGCCGGGCCAACCAGCTGGCGCACTGGCTGCGCGCGCGCGGCGTGGGCCCGGATGCGCGCGTGGGCCTGCTCACCGAGCGCACCCCGGATGCCATCGTCGGCATGATGGGCATCCTCAAGGCCGGCGGCGCGTACGTGCCGCTGGATCCGTCGCATCCGCCGGAGCGCCTGCGCACGGTGCTGGAGGACGCGGCGGCTTCACTCGTGGTCACCCAGGCCTCGCTCGCCGCGCACGTGGCGGACGCCTCCAGGGGACACGTGTGCCTGGACTCCGACGCCGGGCTGCTCTCGCGCGAGCGTGAGGACGACCCGCAGCGCCTGGGCGACGCGAGCTCCCTGGCCTACGTCATCTTCACGTCCGGCTCCACCGGCCGGCCCAAGGGCGTGGCCATCGAGCACCGTCAGCTCAACCACTATGTGGAGGGCGTGACGCTCCGGCTGGAGCTGCCCCCGGCGGCGAGCTTCGCGTCGGTGTCCACGCTGGCCGCGGACCTGGGCCACACCGCCGTCTTCCCGACGCTGAGCGGCGGCGGCACGCTGCACCTCATCTCCCGCGACCGCGCGTCCGATCCGGCCGCGCTGGGTGACTACTTCCAGCGCCACGCGGTGGACTGCTTGAAGATCGTCCCCTCGCACCTGACGGCGCTGTTGTCCTCGCCGTCGCCCGAGCGCGTCCTGCCTCGCAAGCGGCTGGTGCTGGGCGGTGAAGCGTCCGATCCGGCGCTCGTGGCGCGCGTGCATGCGCTCGTGCCCGGGCTCGAAGTCTTCAACCACTACGGCCCCACCGAGACCACGGTCGGCGTGCTGACGTGGAAGGTGGAGCGGGGCACTGCGCTTGCCGCCACGGCCTCCGTGCCGCTGGGCCGGCCGCTGCCCAACGCTCGGATGTACGTGCTGGACGCGGCGCTACAACCCGTCCCCGTGGGCGTGCCCGGCGAGCTGTTCATCGGCGGCGCGGGCGTGGCGCGTGGCTACCTGGGCCAGCCGGGCCTCACGATGGAGCGCTTCCTGGCGGATCCGTTCCACGCGGAGCCGGGCGCGCGCGTGTACCGCACGGGCGACCGCGTCCGCTACCTGCCGGACGGCGCGCTGGAGTTCCTGGGCCGCGTCGACTTCCAGGTGAAGGTGCGCGGCTTCCGCATCGAGCTGCCGGAGATTGAAGCCGCGATGAGCGGCCTGCCCGGCGTCGCGGAAGTCGTCGTGCTGGCGCGCGAGGACGTGCCGGGCGACAAGCGCCTGGTGGCCTACGTCGTCGCGGTGCCCGGCCACACGCTGGAGGCCGGGGCGCTGCGCCAGGGCCTGAAGTCGCGGCTGCCGGACTACATGGTGCCGTCCGCCTTCGTCATGCTGGACGCGCTGCCCCTCACGTCCAACGGCAAGGTGGACCGCCGCGCGCTGCCCGCGCCGGAGAAGGAGTCCGAAGCCAGCCGCGCCCACGTGGCCCCGCGCACTCCCACCGAGGAGCTCATCGCGGGCCTGTGGTCCAAGCTGCTCGGAGTGGAGCGCGTGGGCGTGAAGGACGACTTCTTCGCGCTCGGCGGCCACTCGCTGCTGGCGACGCAGATGATCTCCCGCATCCGGAGCGCGTTCCGCGTGGAGCTGCCCCTGCGCGCGCTCTTCGAGGCGACCACGGTGGAGACGCTCTCCGCCCGCGTGGACGAGGCGGTCCGCCAGGGCTTCGGCCTGGAGGCGCCGGCCATCGTGCCGCTGTCTCGCGAGCACACGCTGCCGCTGTCGTTCGCGCAGCAGCGCCTGTGGTTCCTGGATCAGCTGGAGCCGGACAGCGCGTTCTACAACATCGCCGCGCCGGTGATGCTGGACGGCGCGGTGGAAGTGGCCCCGCTGGAGCAGGCCTTCACGGAGCTGGTGCGCCGTCACGAAGTGCTGCGCACCACCTTCCGCGCGGAGGGCGGCAACCCGGTGCAGGTCGTCCACCCGGCGGCCCCCATGCCGCTGCCGCTCGTGGACCTCACGCACCTGCCGGAGGCCGAGCGCGAGGCGAAGGCACAGCGTCTGGCGGACGAGGACGCGGGCAGGCCGTTCAACCTGGCCACGGGCCCGCTGCTGCGCGCCACGCTGGTGCGCATCTCGGACGTGCGCCACATGCTGCTGCTCACGGTGCACCACATCGTGTCCGACGGCTGGTCGCGCGGCGTGCTCGTGCGCGAAGTCGCCGCGCTCTACGAGGCCTTCCGTCAGGGCAAGCCGTCGCCCCTGCCGGAGCTGCCGGTGCAGTACGCGGACTACTCGGGCTGGCAGCGCGGCTGGCTCCAGGGCGACGTGCTGGAGAAGCAGGTCGGCTACTGGAAGCAGCAGCTGACCGGCGCGCCCTCCGCGCTGGAATTGCCCACGGACTTCCCGCGCCCGGCGGTGCAGACGTACCGCGGTGAGACGCTGCCCTTCACGCTGCCGCGCGAGCTGTCGGATGCCCTGCGCGCCCTGGCGCTGAAGGAAGGCGTCACGCCGTACATGCTGCTGCTCACCGCGTGGCAGGTGCTGCTGGCGCGCCACGCGGGCCAGGACGACGTCACGGTGGGTTCGCCCGTGGCCGGCCGTGGCCGCATGGAGACCGAAGGCCTCATCGGCTTCTTCATCAACACGCTCGTGCTGCGCACGCGGCTGGAAGGGGACCCCTCGTTCCGCCAGGTGCTCGCGCGGGTGCGGGAGTCGGTGCTGGGCGCGCACGCGCACCAGGAAGTGCCCTTCGAGAAGCTGGTGGAGGAGCTGCAGCCGGTGCGCGACACCAGCCGCTCGCCGCTCTTCCAGGTGTGGTTCGTGCTGCACCAGGAGCTGGCGGCGAAGCTGTCCGTGCCGGGCCTCACCCTGAGCGCCTACGAGGCGGAGGCGCGCACCGCGAAGTTCGACCTGGCCCTGTCCATGCTGGACGCGGCGGACGGCTTCGTGGGCCGCCTGGAGTACAACTCCGACCTGTTCGCCCGCGCGACCGCGGAGCGGATGATGGCGCGCCTGCACGTGCTGCTCGCGGGCATCGTCGCGAAGCCCGAGGCGGCCGTGGGCGAGCTGCCCCTGCTGTCCGCCGAGGAGCGGCACCAGGTGCTGGTGGGCTGGAACAGCGTGCGCGCGGAGCTGCCGCGCGAGGCGACCATCCACTCGCTCATCGAAGCGCACGCGGAGGCCACGCCGGACGCGGTGGCCCTCGTTTACGAGGACCAGTCGCTCACGTACGCGGAGCTGGACGTGAAGGCGAACCAGCTGGCGCACCACCTGCGCCGCCGGTACGTCGGACGCGAAGTGCGCGTGGCGCTCTGCCTGGAGCGCTCGCTGGATCTCGTGGTGGGCATGCTCGGCATCCTCAAGGCCGGCGGCGCCTTCATCCCGTTGGATCCGTCGTACCCGGTGGAGCGGCTCGACTACATGCTGTCGGACTCGGGCGCGCCGGTACTGGTGACGCAGGAGTCGCTGATGGACTCGCTGCCCACCGACGGCCGCCTGACCATCCAGCTGGACCTGGACGTGGACGCCATCGAGCGGATGCCGGAAGAGGCGCCGCGCTCGGGCACGTCCGCCCACAACCTGGCCTACGTCATCTACACGTCCGGCTCCACGGGCCGTCCCAAGGGCACGCTGCTCCAGCACGAGGGCCTGGTGAACACGGCCCTGCGCGCCGCCGCGGCGAAGCGGGTGGGGCCGGGCAGCCGCGTGTTGCAGTACGCGGCGTCCAGCTTCGATGCCAGCGTCTGGGAGATCTTCAGCACCCTGGCCGCGGGCGCCACGTTGGTGCTCGCGCCGCGCGACCGGCTGATGCCGGACGAGCCGCTGCGCGCGCTGCTGAAGGCGCAGGGCATCACCACCGCCACGCTGACGCCGTCGGTGCTCGCGCAGCTGAGCACGGAAGGGCTGGAGGGCCTGCGCAGCGTCGTGTCCGCGGGTGAAGCGCTGAGCGTGGAGCTGGCGCGCAAGTGGGGCGCGGGGCGCCTCATGATCAACGCCTACGGCCCCACGGAGGCCACGGTCTGCGCGACGCTGACCGAAGGCGGCGTGAACCCCGAGCGGATCACCATCGGCAAGCCGTGGGCGAACGCGCAGGTGTACGTGCTGGACGCGGCGCAGCGTCCGGTGCCGGTGGGCGTGGCCGGTGAGCTGTACATTGGCGGCGTGGCGCTGGCGCGCGGCTACCAGGGCCGGCCGGACCTGACGGCGGAGAGGTTCGTGCCGCATCCGTTCAGCCAGGAGCCGGGCGCGCGCGTGTACCGCACGGGTGACCGCGTGCGCTGGCTGTCGACGGGCGAGCTGGAGTACCTGGGCCGCATCGACTTCCAGGTGAAGGTGCGTGGCTTCCGCATCGAGCTGGGCGAGGTCGAATCCGTGCTGCTGCACCACACGGACATCCGTGAGGCGGCGGTGGTGGTGCGCGAGGACGTGCCGGGCGACAAGCGCCTGGTGGCCTACGTCGTCGCGCAGGAGGACACCGAGCTGGACGTGGCGGAGCTGCGGCGCCACCTGAAGGGCGAGGTGCCGGAGTACATGGTGCCGTCCGCCTTCGTGGTGCTGGAGGCGCTGCCGATGACGCCCGCGGGCAAGGTGGACCGCAAGGCGCTGCCCGCGCCGTCCGACGCCCGCACGGAGCGCAGCGAGGCGGAGTTCGCCGCGCCGCGCACGCCGACGGAGGAGCTGCTCGCCACGGTCTGGACGGAGGTCCTGGACGTGGAGCGGGTAGGGGTGCGCGACAACTTCTTCGACCTGGGCGGGCACTCGCTGCTGGCCACGCAGGTCGCCTCGCGCATCCGCGAGGCGTTCGGCGTGGAGCTGCCGCTGCGCGCGCTCTTCGAGGCGCCCACCATCGCGGACCTGGCCCAGCGCGTGGATCAGTCCGTGCGTTCGGAGCAGGGACTCCAGGCGCCGCCCATCGTGCCGCTGCCGCGCGAGGGCTCGCTGCCGCTGGGTCTTGCCCAGCAGCGGTTGTGGTTCCTGGACCAGATGGAGCCGGACAGCGCGTTCTACAACATCGTGCTGCCCGTCCGTCTGGAGGGTGAGCTGGACCTGGGCGTGCTGGAGCGGACCTTCACGGAGCTGGTGCGGCGGCACGAATCGCTGCGCACCACCTTCCACGCGGAAGGCGACCAGCCCGTGCAGCGCATCCACGCGCCCGCGCCTGCGTCGCTCAACGTCGTGGACCTGAGCAGCCTGCCGGACGCGGAGCGCGAGGCCGAGGCGAAGCGCCTGGCCGACGCGGAGACCAACCGGGGCTTCAAGCTGGCCACAGGGCCGCTCATGCGCGCCCTCATCCTGCGCATGTCCCAGACGGAGCACGTGCTGCTTCTGTCGCTGCACCACATCATCACGGACGGCTGGTCCATGAGCCTGCTCGTCCGGGAGATCGCCGCCATCTACGCGGCCTTCCGCGAGGACAAGCCGTCGCCCTTGCCGGAGCTGCCGGTGCAGTACGCGGACTACGCGGGCTGGCAGCGCGACTGGCTGCGCAGCGACGTGATGGGCAAGCACGTGGAGTACTGGCGGCAGCAGCTGGCCGGCGCGCCCGCCGCGCTGGAGCTGCCCACGGACTTCCCGCGCCCGGCGGTGATGACGTACTCGGGCGGCGGCGTGGCGGTGAAGGTGCCGCAGACGCTGTCGCAGCGGATCAAGGCGCTGTGCCGCGAGAAGGGCGTGACGCCGTTCATGTTCCTGCTGGCGGCGTGGCAGGTGCTCCTGGCGCGCCACGCGGGCCAGGACGACATCAGCGTGGGCTCGCCGGCCGCGGGCCGCGGGCACTCGTCGACGGAGGGCATCATCGGCTTCTTCGTCAACACGCTGGTGCTGCGCGCGAAGCTGGAGGGCAACCCGTCCTTCCGCGACGTGCTGACCCAGGTGCGTGACACGGTGCTGTCCGCGCACGTCCACCAGGAGGTCCCGTTCGAGAAGCTGGTGGAGGAGCTGCACCCGGTGCGCGACACCAGCCGCTCGCCGCTCTTCCAGGCCATGTTCGTGCTCCAGGCGGAGGAGCTGTCCGGCCAGGTGTCCGTGGCCGGCCTCACGCTCAAGGCGTTCGAGGCCGAAGCGCGCACGGCGAAGTTCGACATGTCCCTGTCGCTGGCGGACGCGGCCGAGGGCTTCCTGGGCCGGCTCGCCTACAACTCCGACCTGTACTCCCGCGTCACCGCCGAGCGGCTGGTGCAGCACTTCGTGATGATGCTGGAAGGCATCGCCGCGGACATGGATCAGCGCGTGATGGCGCTGCCGCTCATGACGGAGGACGAGGCGCGGCAGGAGCTGGTGGTGTGGAACGACACCCGCGTGGACTTCCCGCGCGAGGCGTGCATCCAGTCGTTCATCCAGGCGCATGCCCGCGCCACGCCGGACGCCGTGGCGCTCGTCTACGAGGACACGTCGCTCACGTTCGCGCAGCTGGACGCGAAGGCGAACCAGCTGGCGCACCACCTGCGCACCCTGGGCGTCGCGCCGGAAGTGCGCGTGGCGCTCTGCCTGGACCGGTCGCTGGACCTGGTGGTCGGCATGCTGGGCGTGCTCAAGGCCGGCGGCGCGTTCGTGCCGCTCGACCCGGCGTACCCCATCGACCGGCTCGACTACATGCTGGAGGACAGCGGCGCCACGGTGCTCGTGACGCGCGGCGAGCCCATGCCGGGCCTGCACGCGGAGGAGCGCGTCGGGCTGCACCTGGATGACGTCCGGGACGTCCTCCAGGCCCTGCCCACCACGGCGCCGTCCGTGAACATGACCTCCGCCAACCTGGCGTACGTCATCTACACGTCCGGCTCCACGGGCCGTCCCAAGGGCACGCTGCTCCAGCACCAGGGTCTGGTGAACACGGCGCTCCAGGCGGGCCGCGCGCACCGCTACGCGCCGGGCAGCCGCGTGCTGCAGTACGCGGCGTCCAGCTTCGACGCCAGCGTGTGCGAGGTGTTCGGCACGCTCGTCGCCGGGGCCACGCTGGTGCTCGCGCCGCGCGACCGGCTGCTGCCGGATGAACCGCTGCGCACGCTGCTCCAGCAGCAGCGCATCACGGCCATCACCCTGACGCCGTCGGTGCTCGCGCAGCTGGGCACGGAAGGGCTGGAGGGCCTGCGCACCGTCATCTCCGCCGGTGAAGCGCTGAGCGTGGAGCTGGCGCGCAAGTGGGGCGAAGGGCGCTTGATGATCAACGCCTACGGCCCCACGGAGGCCACGGTCTGCGCGACGCTGACCGAGAACGGCGCGAACCCGGAGCGGCTCACCATCGGCAAGCCGTGGGCGAACGTGCAGGTGTACGTGCTGGATGACGCGCTCCGGCCCCAGCCGGCGGGCGTCCCGGGCGAGCTGTACGTGGCGGGCGCGGGCCTGGCGCGTGGCTACCAGGGCCGGCCGGACCTGACGGCGGAGCGGTTCATCCCGAACCCGTTCAGCCAGGAGCCGGGCGCGCGGCTGTACCGCACCGGCGACCGCGTGCGGTGGACGTCCTCGGCCGAGCTCGAGTACCTGGGCCGCATCGACTCGCAGGTGAAGGTGCGCGGCTTCCGCATCGAGCTGGGCGAGGTCGAGTCCGTGCTGCTGCACCACGCGGAGGTGCGTGAGGCGGCGGTGGTGGTGCGCGAGGACGCGCCGGGCGACAAGCGCCTGGTGGCGTACGTCGTGCCCCAGGCCGCGGGCACGCTGGACGCGGTGGAGCTGCGCCGCCACCTGAAGACGGAGGTGCCGGAGTACATGGTGCCGTCGGCCTTCGTGGTGCTGGAGGCCCTGCCTCTGACGCCCGCGGGCAAGATCGACCGCAAGGCCCTGCCCGCGCCGACGGGCGAGGTGTCGCGCACGCGCACCTTCGTGGCCGCGCGCACGCCGACGGAGGAGCTGCTCGCGGCCCTCTTCGCGCAGCTGTTGAACGTGGAGCGCGTGGGCGTGGAAGACCACTTCTTCGAGATGGGTGGCCACTCGCTCATGGCCACGCGGTTGGCGTCGCGCATCCGCGAGGCCTTCGACGTGGAGCTGCCGCTGCGCACGCTCTTCGAGGCGCCCACGGTGACGGACCTGGCCCGGCGCGTGGACGCGCTGGTGGCGCAGGGCAGGGGCGTGAAGGCGCCGCCGCTCGTGGCCCTGCCGCGCGCGGAGCGGATGCCGCTGTCGTTCGCCCAGCAGCGCCTGTGGTTCCTCAACCAGCTGGAGCCGGACAGCGCCTTCTACAACCTCCCGCTGCCGGTGCGGCTGGAGGGCACGCTGGACGTGTCCGCGCTGGAGCGCGCCTTCACGGAGCTGGTGCGCCGCCACGAATCGCTGCGCACCACGTTCCCCATGCGCGACGGCCAGCCCGCGCAGGTCATCCACCCGGCGGCGACGCTGCCGATCCCGGTGGTGGACCTGTCCGGTCAGCCCGAGGACGTCCGCGAGGCCGAGGCCCAGCGGCAGGCCAACGAAGAGGCGCAGCGTCCGTTCCATCTGGCGAACGGCCCGCTGCTGCGCGTGAAGCTGCTCAAGCTGGAGGCCCAGCGGCACGTGCTGCTCGCGACGATGCACCACATCGTCTCCGACGGCTGGTCCATGGGCGTGCTGGTGCGGGAGATGGCGGCCCTCTACGAGGCCTTCGCCTCCGGCCGCGCGCCGTCCCTGCCGGAGCTGCCGGTGCAGTACGCGGACTACGCGGGCTGGCAGCGGGGCTGGCTGCAGGGTGACGTGCTGGCCCAGCAGATGGCGTACTGGAAGCAGCAGCTGACCGGCGCGCCCGCCGCGCTGGAGCTGCCCACGGACCGACCGCGTCCGGCGGTGCAGACGTACCGGGGCGCCAGCGTGAACCTGCGCGTGGGCAAGCCGGTGACGGACACGCTGAAGGCCCTGGCGCTGAAGGAAGGCGCCACGCCCTTCATGGTCCTGCTGGCCGCGTGGCAGGTGCTGCTCGCGCGCTACTCCGGTCAGGACGACGTGAGCGTGGGCACGCCCATCGCGGGCCGTGGCCGCACGGAGACGGAAGGCCTCATCGGCTTCTTCGTCAACACGCTGGTGCTGCGCACGAAGCTGGAAGGCAACCTGTCCTTCCGCGCGCTGCTGGCCCAGGTGAAGGAGACGACGCTGGGCGCGTACGCGCACCAGGAAGTCCCGTTCGAGAAGCTGGTGGAGGAGCTTGCGCCCACGCGCGACACCAGCCGCACGCCGCTGTTCCAGGTGCTGCTGTCGTTCCAGAACGCGCCGGTGCCGGAGCTGGAGGTCAAGGGCCTCACGCTGCGCGCCGTGCCGCTGGAGCACCGCACCGCGCAGTTCGACCTGAACATGACCCTGTCGGAGGTGGACGGCGAGCTGCGCGGAGCCATGGAGTACAACTCCGACCTGTTCGACGCCGGCACCGCCGAGCGGATGCTGGAGCACCTCCGCGTCCTGCTGGAGGGCGTGGCGTCCCAGCCGGACGTGCCCGTGCAGCGCCTGCCGCTGCTCACCGAGGGCGAGCGGACGCAGCTGCTCACGACGTGGAACGACACGCGGGCCGACTTCCCGCGCGACGCCTGCATCCACCAGCGCTTCGAGGAGCAGGTGGCCCGCACCCCCGACGCCATCGCCGCGACCTTCGAGGGTGAGACGCTCACGTACCGGCAGCTGGACGCGAAGGCGAACCAGTTGGCGCACCACCTGCGCCGGCTGGGCGTGGGGCCCGAGGTGAAGGTCGCCCTGTGCCTGGAGCGCTCGCTGGAGATGGTCATCGCCGTGATGGGCGTGCTCAAGGCCGGCGGCGCGTACGTGCCGCTCGACCCGAAGTACCCGCTGGACCGCCTGTCCTTCATGCTGGAGGACACGCAGGTGCCGGTGGTGCTGACGCAGGACTCGCTGGCGGACGATCTGCCCGTCACCACCCAGCAGTTGATCAGCCTGGATGGCGACTGGAAGCGGAGCATCTCCCGCGAGCGCGAGGACGCGCCCGTGACGGCGGTGACGGCCGGCAACCTGGCGTACGTCATCTACACGTCCGGCTCCACGGGCAAGCCCAAGGGCGTGGCCATCGAACACCGCGGCGTGTCCAACTACCTGACGTGGTGCTTGTCCGCGTATGGGCTGGAGACGGGCGCGGGCGCGCCGGTGCACTCGTCGCTCGCGTTCGACCTGACCGTCACCAGCATGCTGGCGCCGCTGGTCGCGGGCCGGGGCGTGGTGATGGTGTCCGAGACGCGGGGCGTGGAAGGCCTGGCGGACGTGCTGCGTGAAGGCACGGGCTTCAGCCTGGTGAAGCTGACGCCCAGTCACCTGCGGCTGTTGTCCGACCTGCTGGGCGCGGACGCGGCGGCGGGGCGCACGGGCGCCTTCGTCATCGGCGGCGAGGCGCTCTTCTCGGAAGAGCTGGCGTTCTGGCGCAAGCACGCGCCGGCCACGCGGCTCATCAACGAGTACGGCCCCACGGAGACGGTGGTGGGCTGCTCGGTGCACGTCGTGGCCCCGGAGGATTCCGCCTCCGGCGCGGTGCGCATCGGCAAGCCGCTGCCCAACACGCGGATGTACGTGCTGGATGCGCAGCTGCAGCCCGTGCCGGTGGGCGTGCCGGGTGAGCTGTACATCGGCGGCGTGCAGGTGGGCCGCGGCTACCTGGGCCGCCCGGAGCTCACGGCGGAGAAGTTCGTGCCGGATGCGTTCAGCGCCGACGCTGGCGCGCGGCTGTACCGCTCCGGCGACCTGGCCCGTTGGCGCGCAGACGGCACGCTGGAATACATGGGCCGCGTCGACCACCAGGTGAAGGTGCGCGGCTACCGCATCGAGCTGGGGGAGATCGAATCCGCCCTCATGGGCGCCTACGGCGTCCGCGAGTCCGTCGTCGTCGTCCGCGAGGACGTGGCCGGTGACAAGCGGCTGGTGGCCTACGTCGCGGGTGACGTGGAGTCCCTGGATCGCAAGGGCCTGCGCGAGCACCTGGAGCGCACGCTGCCGGAGTACATGGTGCCGTCCGCCTTCGTGGTGATGGAGGCGCTGCCGGTGACCTCCAACGGCAAGGTGGACCGCAAGGCGCTGCCCGTCCCCAGCGACGAGCGCGCGCAGGATGACGCGTTCATCGCGCCGCGCACCCCCACGGAGCAGCTGCTCGCCGGAGCGTGGAGCGAGCTGCTCAACGTGGACCGCGTGGGCTCGACGGACGACTTCTTCGAGCTGGGCGGTCACTCGCTGCTGGCCACGCAGGTGCTGTCGCGCGTCCGGAGCATCTTCCGGATCGACCTGCAGCTGCGGGACGTCTTCAACGCGCCCACGGTGCAGAAGCTGTCCGTCCTCATCGACCAGGCGCTCCAGGCCGGTGCGGGCACCCAGGCGCCCGCCATCGTGCCGCTGCCGCGCGAAGGCCGCCTGCCGCTGTCCTTCGCCCAGCAGCGCCTGTGGTTCCTGCACCAGCTGGACGCGTCCAGCCCGGCCTACAACGTGCCCATGGTCCTTCGCCTGAAGGGCTCGCTGGACGTGATGGCGCTGGAGCGGAGCTTCACGGAGCTGGTGCGCCGGCACGAATCGCTGCGCACGTCGTTCCACCTGGACCACGGCCAGGCCACGCAGGTCATCCACCCGGCGGTGTCGCTGCCGCTCCCGGTGGTGGACCTCTCCGACATCCCGGACCCCGAGCGCCATGACGAGGCCCGCCGGCTCGCGGACGAGGAGGCGGTGCACCCGTTCCAGCTGGCCACCGGTCCGCTGCTGCGCGTGAAGCTGCTCAAGCTGGACGAGGAGGAGCACATCCTCCTGCTCGTCATGCACCACATCGTCTCCGACGGTTGGTCCATGGGCGTGCTGGTGCGCGAGATGGCCGCGTCCTACGAGGCCTTCTCCAACGGCGGCACGCCGTCCCTGCCGGAGCTGCCGGTGCAGTACGCGGACTACGCGGGCTGGCAGCGCGGCTGGCTCCAGGGCGAGGTGCTGGAGAAGCAGCTCGGCTACTGGAAGCAGCAGCTGACCGGCGCGCCCTCCGCGCTGGAGCTGCCCACGGACCGTCCGCGTCCGGCGGTGCAGACCTCGCACGGCTCCAGTGTCCCGGTGAAGATCAGCCGGGAGCTGACGGAGACGCTCAGGGCCCTGGCGCTGAAGGAGGGCACCACGCCCTTCATGGTCCTGCTGGCCGCGTGGCAGACGCTGTTGTCCCGCTACTCCGGACAGGATGACATCAGCGTGGGCACGCCCATCGCGGGCCGCCAGCGCGCGGAGACGGAAGGCCTCATCGGCTTCTTCGTCAACACGCTGGTGCTGCGCACGAAGCTGGACGGCGACCCCACGTTCCGCGAGCTGCTGGGCCGCGTGCGGGAGACGACGCTGGGCGCGTACGCGCACCAGGAAGTCCCGTTCGAGAAGCTGGTGGAGGAGCTGGCGCCCACGCGCGACACCAGCCGCACGCCGCTGTTCCAGGTGTCCATGACGCTGCAGAACGCGCCGGAAGGGTCGTTCAACCTGACCGACCTCGTCCTGGAAGGCGTGGAGGTGGAGCACCGCACCGCGAAGTTCGACCTGTCGCTGGGCCTCACGGAGACGGCGAACGGCATCGAAGGCGGGCTCGAGTTCAACACCGACCTGTTCGACGCGAGCACCGCCGAGCGGCTCGCCCGTCACCTGGGCGTGTTGCTGGCGGGCATCGGGGCCAACCCCGACGCGCGGCTGCACCAGCTGCCGCTGCTCACGGAGGAGGACCGCACGCAGGTGGTGGCGGACTGGAACACGTCCTTCCGCTTCCCGGTGGACGCGTGCCTGCACACGCTGTTCGAGCGTCAGGCGGCGCGCACCCCGGACGCCATCGCGGTCACCTACGCCGAACAGCGCCTCACGTACCGCGAGCTGGACACGCGGGCGAACCAGCTGGCGCACCACCTGCGCACGCTGGGCGTGGGGCCGGAGGTCCTGGTGGGCCTCGCGGTGGAGCGCTCGCTGGAGCTGATGGTGGGCCTGCTGGCCATCCTCAAGGCCGGTGGCGCGTACCTGCCCATGGATCCGGCGTACCCGCGGGAGCGCCTGGAGTTCATGGTGGAGGACGCGCGCGTGCCGGTGGTGCTCACCCAGCAGCACCTGCTGGACGTGGTGCCGTCGGGCGCGGCGAAGCGCCTGTGCCTGGACTCGGATGCCGCCGCTTGGGCCTCCGCGCCTGGCACCACGCCGGACAGCGGCGTGGCGCCGCATCACCTGGCGTACGTCATCTACACGTCCGGCTCCACGGGCCGTCCCAAGGGCGCGCAGATTGAGCACGCGCAGGTGGTGCGCCTCTTCGACGGCACGAAGCACTGGTTCGACTTCGGCGCGAAGGACGTGTGGACGCTGTTCCACTCGTACGCCTTCGACTTCTCCGTCTGGGAGATGTGGGGCGCGCTCCTGTACGGCGGCAAGCTGGTGGTGGTGCCGTACGAAGTCAGCCGCACGCCCGCGGACTTCCACGCGCTGCTCAAGCGCGAGGGCGTCACGGTGCTCAACCAGACGCCGTCCGCGTTCCGTCAGCTCATCCAGCACGAGGAGCGCACGGGCGACCACGAGGGCCTGTCCCTGCGCACGGTCGTGTTCGGCGGCGAGGCGCTGGAGTTCGGCAGCCTGCGCCCGTGGTACGCGCGCCACGCGGACAACGCGCCGGTGCTCGTCAACATGTACGGCATCACCGAGACGACCGTGCACGTGACCTACCGCGCACTCAAGGCGGCGGACGCGGAGGGCGGGCGCGGCAGCGAAGTGGGCGTCGCGATCCCGGACCTCCAGGTGTACGTGCTGGATGCGCACGGACAGCCGGTGCCTCCGGGCGTCACGGGTGAGATGTACGTGGGCGGCGACGGCCTGAGCCGCGGCTACCTGGGCCGGCCGGAGCTGACCGCGCAGCGCTTCATCCCGGATCCGTTCAGCACCGTTCCGGGCGCGCGGCTCTACCGCTCCGGCGACCTGGGGCGGTGGCGTCCCGACGGCACGCTGGAGTACCTGGGCCGTGCGGACTTCCAGGTGAAGGTGCGCGGCTTCCGCATCGAGCTGGGCGAAATCGAGGCGGGCCTGCTCTCGCACCCGAGCGTGCGCGAGGCCGTGGTGCTGGTGCGCGAGGACGTGCCGGGCGACAAGCGCCTGGTGGCGTACCTGGTGGGCGCGCCGGGCCAGAGCGTGGCGGGCGTTCCGGAGCTGCGCGAGCAGCTGCGGCGCACGCTGCCGGAGTACATGGTGCCGTCCGCCTTCATGACGCTGGAGTCGCTGCCGCTCACGTCCAACGGCAAGGTGGACCGCCGCGCGCTGCCCGCTCCGGACACGACGCGCGCGGAAGGCTCCACGCTGGTGGTGGCGCGCACGCCGCTTCAGCTCCAGCTGGTCCGCGTCTGGGAGGAGACGCTGGGGATGTCGCCCATTGGCATCCGCGACGACTTCTTCGACCTGGGCGGCCACTCCATGCTGGCGGTGCAGCTCATGGGCCGCATCCAGCAGCTCACCGGCAAGAACCTGCCCCTGGCGTCGCTGTTCCAGGCGTCGACGGTGGAGCAGCTGGCCGCGCTGCTGGAGGCCGAGTCGCGCGCCTGGTCGCCGCTGGTGGCGCTGAAGCCGGAGGGCACCAGGCCTCCGCTCTTCGCCATCCACCCGGCGGGCGGCGGCGTCCTCTGCTACGTGGACCTGGCGCGCGAGCTGGACGCGGATCAGCCGTGCTACGGCCTGCAGGCCCGGGGCACCGAGGGCGAGGAGCCCCTGGGCACCGTGGCGGAGATGGCCGCGCTGTACCTGTCGGCCGTGCGCGAGGTGCAGCCGCACGGGCCCTACCACCTGGCGGGCTGGTCGCTGGGCGGCATCATCGCCTTCGAGATGGCGCGGCAGCTGCGCGCCGTGGGCGAAGAGGTGGCGCTGCTGGCGAGCATCGACGCGTACACCGTGCAGCACATGGTGCCGGACAAGACGCCGGAGCAGGTCCTGGAGGACATGCTCACCTCCGAGCTCACCATGATGCTGGCGGCCACCACGGGACGCGACCCGCTGGAGCTGCGCGAGCGCATCAGCCAGATGACGCAAGCGGAGCGCGTGAACTACTTCTACGAAGTGGGCAGCCAGGGTGACACGCAGATCGCCGACGTGGGCGTGGAGCGCGTGCGCAACCTGTACCGGGTGTTCGAGTCCACCTCGCGCGCCTTCACGCAGTACGACGCGAAGCCGCTCGACGGGAAGCTCGTGCTGCTGCGCGCCAGCCAGCGTCCGGACACGCGTGAGCACACCGGCTGGGAGGACCTCGTCACTGGCGGCGTGGAGATCGTGGACATGCCGGGCACGCACATGACGATGATGCGCAAGCCGCTGATCACGAACGTGGCGCGGGAGCTCCAGTCCCGCATCGTCACGCACACGACGCCGGTGGACGACCTGAAGAAGAAGATCGGGTAGCGGCGGGGCAGGGGAGCGGGCGTGGCGCGGGCTTCGGGGTTATCCTCGGGGCCCGTGCTCCTGCCCGTCCTCACCGGTGTGTGGTTGTCGCTGTCCGGTGCGCTCGGCACGGAGCTGCGGCGGGACGGCTACAGCTTCCGGCCTCCGGACACGTTCCGGATGGCGCGCTGGGAGCGCTACACCGGCTCCCAGGTGGGCGCGGTGTCGGGGGACGGCGTGCGCACGCGCGGCCTGTCCGCGGCGCTGGCGGATGGGGAGGGCCCGGACGCGGCCACGTTCCTCATCGCCGTGGTGGACGGGGACTTCTCCGCCAGTCCTTCCGAGCGTGATTCCTTCTCCACCGCCGTGGTCCAGCACTTCCAACGCGAGCTGGGCGTGGCGCTGACGCCGGAGCGCGTGGACCGCGTGGGTGGACCGGTGCCCCGGGTGGAGGTGCTGGGGACGCTGCGTGAAGCAGGGCAGGTGCGCACGGTGCTGGTGACGGGGCTGGCCTCCGAAGGCCGCCACGCCGTGGTGACGGTCAGCGCGCCCGCCGCCCGCTGGGACGCCCTGGCCCCCGGAGTGCGCGCCTCGCTGGAGACCTTCCGCATGGAGGCTCCGGTGGCGGGTGTCGTCTCCCGGCGGCTCGCGGGGGCGCTGGCGGGCACCCTGGCCGGGGCCCTGCTGGTGTCGTACGCGGCCTGGCGCCGCCGCCGGCAGGGGGAGGGGCCAGCCACTTCGTAGCGCCGCCTGACAGGAGGGCCAAGGCGTCCCCCGGTGGGGCTCGCGGTGGGATACGGTGCCACCGCCCATGTTCTCCCTTCTCCTTGTCGCCGTGCTCGCGCAGGAGCCCGCGGCTCCTCCGGAGCCTTCGGCGTCCCCAGCCCCGCCGGTGGTCCTCCCGGCGCCGGACGCTGGCGTCGCGGACACGGTGGTGCCGCCCCTGCCGGTGGCCTCGCTGCCCCCGGCCACGCACGAGCTGTTCCGCCGCATCCAGGGCCGCGTCTCGCAGGTGCGCATCATCGAGCGCCGCTCCGGGACGAAGTCCTCCATCGGCTCCGCGTTCTTCGTGAGCGCGAAGGGCCACGCCCTCACGAACTACCACGTCGTCTCCGACCTGGTGCTCCACCCGGAGGACTACACGGCGGAGCTGGACCGCGGCGACGCGACGGTGCCGGTGCGCCTGCTCGCGGTGGACGTGGCGAGCGACCTGGCCGTCATCCAGGTGGACGCGCCCGTCAGCGACTACTTCAAGCTGGAGGAGCACGAACCGCCGCAGGGCACGCGCCTGTTCGCCATGGGCAACCCGCGCGACCTGGGCACCACCATCGTGGAGGGCACCTACAACGGCCTGGTGCGCGACGCCCTCTACGAGCGCGTGCACTTCAGCGGCGCCATCAACCCCGGCATGAGCGGCGGGCCCACGCTCAGCGGCGAAGGCGGCGTCGTGGGCGTCAACGTGGCCACCATGGGCAACCAGGTGGGCTTCCTGGTGCCGGTGTCCCGCGCGCGGGCGCTGCTCGACCGGGCGCTGGAGCAGGGCGCTCCGCCGGAGCCGGCCGCGCTGATGACGTCCGTGAAGGAGCAGCTGCTGGCCAACCAGCAGCGCATCACCGACCGGCTGATGGCCACGGAACTGCCGAAGCAGTCGCTGGGCGGGTACCGCGTCCCCGGCCGCTGGAGCCCCTTCCTCAAGTGCTGGGGCGACACGCCGCATGATCCGGAGACGCCCTACACGGTGACGAGCTACCAGTGCTCCTCCGAGGAGGACATCTTCCTGTCCTCCAGCCACCGCACGGGCGTGGTGGCCTACCTGCACCAGCACGTCGAAAGCCAGAAGCTGGGCGCGATGCGCTTCTCCGCGCTCTACAGCACGCTCTTCTCGCAGGACCCGGACGCGGTGGCCGCCACGCGCGAGGACGTCACCAACTTCCGCTGCAAGTCGGAGTTCGTGGACGTGAACGGCCTCACGGTGCGCGCCGCCATCTGCCTGCGTGCCTACCGCCGCTTCCCGGGCCTCTACGACCTGGTGCTGCGCGCGGCCACGCTGAACGCCTCCACGCACGGCGTGGACACCAGCCTCACGTTGGGCGGCTTCTCCGCGGAGAACGCCCGCAAGCTGGCTCGCCGCTACCTGGAGGGGCTGTCGTGGGTGAAGTGATCTTCCTGGAGGTGCTGGAAGGGGACGCCGTCCAGTCCCGCCACCGGCTGGACACGCTGCCGGTGACGGTGGGGCGCGGCTACACCAACGACATCATCCTGGACGACCCGAAGGTCTCCGCCGAACACCTGCGCCTGGAGCGGCGCGAGGACGGCGCGGTGGTGCTGCATGACGTGGGCAGCGTCAACGGCACCTTCAGCGTGGAGCCGTGGGCGGCGCTGAAGGAGCTGATCATCACGCCGGACGCGCGGGTGTCCGTGGGGGACACGGTGCTGCGCTTCCGGCCCCGCTCCTTCGTGGTGGAGGACACCGTCGTCAACGAAGCGCCTGAAGCGCCCAGCGAGCGCTTGATCGAGCGCCCCCGGGCCTTCGCGCTCGCGCTGCAGGCGCTGGTCGTGACGTCCTTCATCTCCGAGCGGGTGACCCAGTTCCGGAAGACGGACTGGGGCGACCTGCTGATGTCCGCGGTGGTGCCCCTGGGGCTGGCGCTCCTGTGGGCCGGGGGCTGGTCGCTGGCGAGCCGCATCGCGCGCAAGCGCTTCCACTTCCGCGTGCACGCCACCATCGCCGCCCTGGTGCTGCTGGGCTTCGCACTGCTACCGCCCTTGTTCGCGCTCGTGAGCTTCAGCTTCTCGCTGGGCTCGTGGCTGGGCTTCGTGCGCACGCTGGCCGTGCTGGGACTGGTGGGGTGGGGGCTCTACTGGCACCTGCGCTACGTGACGCGCTGGAGCGGCAAGCGGGTGGTGCGCGGGCTCGTCATCGCGTCGGTGGGCGTGCTGGTCCTCACGAACGCGTCGGAGATGCTGGGCAACGAGCCCTTCAGCGAGGAGCTGGAGTTCCCCCGCTCGCTCCTGCCGCCGGTGCTGCGCGTGGCCCCGGCGCACTCCATGGACTCGTTCTTCGAGGACGTGAAGCCGCTGGAGAAGAAGGTGGACGCGCTCGTGAAGGAGCGCTGAGGCGCGTCCACCCCTGGCACCGCTCTACAGGCCGCGCACCGCGTGCGGCTTGTAGGGGGCCTCCAGCGCCTTCACCTCTTCCGGCGTCAGCTTGAGGCTCACGGCCTTCACCGCGTCCTCCAGGTGCTCGGGCTTCGTCGCGCCGATGATGGGCGCGGTGACGACGGGCTTGGACAGGAGCCACGCCAGGGCCACCTGCGCGGGCGGGGCCTTGCGCGCCTCCGCCACCTGCTTCACCGCCTCCACCACGTCCCAGTCCCCGGGCTGGTTGTAGAGGATGGGCGACAGCGTGTCGGAGCCCGCGCGCGTCGTGGCCTCCTTGTCGTCCAGCGACTTGCGCGAACCCGCGAGCAGCCCTCGCGCCAGCGGCGACCAGGGGATGACGCCCACGCCCTCCGCTTCGCAGAGGGGCAGCATCTCCCGCTCCTCCTCGCGGTAGACGAGGTTGTAGTGGTTCTGCATGGACACGAAGCGCGCCCAGCCGTTGCGCTCGGACACGCTGAGCGCGCGCATGAACTGCCACGCGTACGCGGAGCTCGCGCCCAGGTAGCGCACCTTGCCCTGGCGCACGAGCTGATCCAACGCGGACAGCGTCTCCTCGATGGGCGTGTTCGGGTCCATCCGGTGGATTTGATAGAGGTCGATGGTGTCCACGCCCAGCCGCTTGAGGCTCGCCTCGCACGCCTGGGTGATGGCCTTGCGCGACAGGCCGCGCTCGTTCTGGCCGCTGCCCGTGGGGAAGTAGACCTTCGTGGCCAGCACCACCTCGTCCAGCTTCGCGTACTTGCGCAGCGCGCGGCCCGTCACCTCTTCACTGACCCCGTCCGAGTACATGTTCGCGGTGTCGAAGAAGGTGACGCCCAGCTCCACCGCGCGGCGGAAGAAGGGCTGCGCCGCCTCTTCGTCCAGCACCCACGGGCGCCACTTCGGGGTGCCGTAGCTCATGCAGCCCAGGCAGATGCGGGAGACCCGCAGGCCGGTGTGTCCCAGGTTGGCGTACTTCATGGGTCCGCTCCTTCGTGTGTGGTGCCAGAGAGGTTCGCTGCTTGCGTATGCCCAGCATGAGCGAGCGCTTCAACCTCCTGTCGCCGGAAGTGAAGGCCAACCCCTATCCCACCTACGCCCGCATGCGCCGCGAAGCCCCCGTCTGTCAGGTGGAGCCCGGTGGCATGTGGGCCGTGTCGCGCCATGAAGACGTGCTGCGCGTCCTCAAGGACCCCCAGCGCTTCTCCTCGCAGGGCTTCCGCGTGGCCACCAACCCGCCCTGGCTGGGCGGCAATCCCTTCTCCGAGTCCATGCTCACCATGGACCCGCCCCAGCACGGCCGCCTGCGGGTGCTGGTGCAGAAGGCGTTCGGCGCAGCCGCCATGGCCCGGCTGGAGCCCCGCGTGCGCGACCTCTGCCGGCAGGCGGTGGCGGAGCTGCCCCGCGGCGTGCCCGTGGACCTGATGCCCCCGTACGCGCTGCGCATCCCCGCCGCAGTCATAAGCGAGCTGCTGGGCCTGGACCCCGCGCGCGCCACGCGCCTGAAGCAGTGGGCGGACCTCATCACCGGCGGCGTCACCACCGTCCGGCCGGAAGAAGAGGACCGCAAGCAGCGGGCCCGCGACGCGGTGGCGGAGCTGCGCCAGTACTTCGGCGAGGTGCTGGACGCCCGCGCCCGCGCGCCCGGCACGGACCTGGTCAGCGAGCTGCAACAGGCCCGCGTGGACGGCGAGGCCCTGTCCAAGGACGAGCTCATCGCCTTCATGGCGCTCCTCTTGGTGGGCGGCATCGAGACGGAGGTGCACCTCCTGGGCGCGTCGCTCGTCGTGCTGAGGGAGCACCCGGAGATCTGGGCCCAGCTGCGCTCGGACCGCTCGCGCATCCCCGCGTTCATCGACGAGGTGCTGCGCTACGAACCGCCCGCCCAGGCCGCGCCGCGCCTCACCACGGAGGCGGTGGAGCTGGGCGGGGTGAGCCTGCCCAAGGGCGCCCCCGTGCTGGTGCTCCTGGGCTCCGCGGCGCACGACGAGGCGCACTTCCCGGACGGCGACCGCTTCAACCTGTCCCGCCCCAGCCCGCAGAACCTGCCCTTCGGCCACGGCGTCCACTTCTGCCTGGGCGCGCAGCTGGCGCGCATGGAGGGCCGCCTGGCCCTGGAGGCCATGCTGGACGCCTTCCGCCACGTGCAGGCCGGCCCGGAGCCCATGACGTGGCACCGCACGCTGGTGGTGCGCGGGCCCGCCACGCTGCCGCTCGTCCTGCACCCGCACTGATGCGAAGACAGGGCAGGGCAGCCCCGCAAAGACAACGGGCAGGTCCCCGATGAAGGGAACCTGCCCGCGTCACTTCACACCCTGGACCTCGTTACGCCCGGACTTCCGCCGGGGGCGTGTCCGTGGTGGTCGCCGGGATCGCGGCGCCCTCCTTGAACGGAGACGTCTCCAGCGCGGCGCTGAGGACCTCGTCCATCTTCGTGGCGAAGATGAACTCCAGCTCGTTCTTCGCCTGCTCCGGCACGTCGATCAGGTCCTTGCGGCAACGCTCCGGCAGGATGACGCGCTTGATGCCCGCGCGGTGCGCCGCCAGGACCTTCTCCTTGATGCCGCCCACCGGCAGCACCAGGCCACGCAGCGTGGCCTCGCCCGTCATCGCCGTGTCGTGCCGCACCCGGATGCCCGTCAGCAGGCTGGTGAGCGCGGTCAGGATGGTGACGCCGGCCGAAGGACCATCCTTGGGGATGGAGCCCGCGGGGAAGTGCAGGTGGATGTCCGTCTTCTCGAGGAAGTTCGGGTTGATGCCCAGCGCCTCCGCCTTGCTGCGCAGGTAGCTCAGGGCCGCCGTGGCGGACTCCTTCATCACGTCGCCCAGCTGGCCGGTGAGCGTCATGCCGCCCTTGCCCGCCATCTTGGTCGCTTCGATGAAGAGCAGGTCGCCGCCCGCCGCGGTCCACGCGAGGCCCGTCGCCACACCGGGAACCTCCGTGCGCTCCGCGACCTCCGAGTAGAACGTCTCGGGCCCGAGGATCTCCTTCACGCGCTCCGCGCCGATGGTCTGCTTCTCCATCTTGCCACCGGCCACTTCCACCGCCACCGCGCGGCAGATGTCCGCGATGCGGCGCTCCAGGTTACGCACGCCCGCCTCGCGGGTGTACGACGTGGTCAGGATGAGCAGCGCCTCGTCCTGCACCTCGATGTGGTCCCCGTTGAGGCCGTGCTCCTTGAGCTGCTTCGGCACGAGGTGGATGCGGGCGATGGCCTGCTTCTCCTCGAACGTGTAGCCCGTCAGCTCGATGATCTCCATGCGGTCGCGGAGCGGCCCGGGGATGGGATCCAGCTGGTTCGCCGTGGCGACGAACATGACCTTCGACAGGTCGAACGCCACGTCCAGGTAGTGGTCGCTGAACGTGCTGTTCTGCTCCGGGTCCAGCACCTCCAGCAGCGCCGCGCTCGGGTCGCCGCGGAAGTCCGCGCCCAGCTTGTCGATTTCGTCCAGCATCATGACCGGGTTCTTCGTCCCGGCCTTCTTCATGCTCTGGATGAAGCGGCCCGGCAGCGCGCCCACGTACGTGCGGCGGTGGCCACGGATCTCCGCCTCGTCACGCACGCCGCCCAGGGACAGGCGCACGAACTTGCGGCCGGTGGCCTTGGCCACGCTCTGGCCCAGCGACGTCTTGCCGACGCCCGGGGGACCGACGAGGCACAGGATGGGCCCGCGCATGTCGTTCTTCAGCTTGCGGACGGCCAGGTACTCCAGGATGCGCTTCTTCACCTTCTTGATGCCGAAGTGATCCTTGTCCAGCTGCTGGCGCGCGTTCTCGATGTCGAGGTTGTCCTCGGACACCTTCGACCACGGCAGGTCCGCGATCCAGTCCAGGTAGGTGCGCGCGACGGTGTACTCGCTGGAGGCCGCCGGGATCGTCTTCAGGCGGTTGAGCTCCTTCTGGGCGACCTTCTCCACTTCCGGAGGAAGGGCGGCCTTCTTCAGGCGCTCCTGCAGCTCGTCGAGCTCCTCCTCCTCCTCGCCCATCTCACCGAGCTCTTCCTTGATCGCCTTGAGCTGCTGGCGCAGGTAGTACTCGCGCTGGGTCTTCGACATCTCGCCCTTCACGGCGGAGTCGATCTTGTTGGAGAGCTTGAGGATCTCGCGCTTGCGGTTGAGCAGCTCCAGGACGAGCTTCATGCGCGCCTTGAGGTCGACCGTCTCCAGCACGGCCTGCTTCTCCTCGATGGGCACGTCCACGTTGGCGGCGATGAGGTCCGCCAGGTGGCCCGGATGCGTGATGCTCTCCACCAGCTCCGTGGCGGCGGCGGGCAGCTCGGGCATCAGCTCGATGACCTCGCGCGCCAGCTTCTTCAGGTTGATGCCCAGGGCCTCCACTTCGACGTTCTCGCTGGAGGTCTTGTCCTCCACGGCGTCGACGCGGGCCTTGAGGTAGGGCGCTTCCTGGACCAGCTCCATCACGCGGAAGCGCGCGAGGCCCTGGACCACGAGCGAGTAGTTGTCCTCGCCCATCTTCAAGAGCTTCACGATGCGGGCGACGGTGCCCATCGTGTACAGATCGGACGCGCCCGGATCCTCTTCCTCGGCGCGGCGCTGCGTCACGACGCCGATGACCTGGTCGTCACGGACGGCGTCCTTGATCAGCGCAATCGTCTTCTGGCGGCCGACGGCCAGGGGCAGCACACCGCCGGGGAAGAAGACACTGTTGCGCAGCGGCAGGATGGGCAGCACCTGCGGAATGTCTTCCTTGTTGATGAGCCCCGGAGGGGCCATCGCGGTGGGCATGGCGCTGGCCGCGGTGCCCTTCTTCTTCTCGTCAGACATAGGAGTTCGGCCTCTTCCTTGCTTGAACCCGGTCAGCAAGCGGCCGGGCCGGTGAACCATCCGGTTGTTTTCTGCGGCGGATGAACCAACGTAACAACCAAACGGGACATGGCAAACGCGATGTGCGTTATTTCCGTGCCTCGTCTTCTGTACGACTCTCCTCTATGTAACGGCCCAGAAGTCTCGCGTCCGGCGATGGGGTGGGGCATGCTCGCCCCCTCTCACGCCTGATGCGGTGCGCGAGCGCGCGTCCCCGCACTGGAGGACGATGTGAAGCTCCACACCTGCGCCCACCTGATGTCGCTGTCCGCGCTCCTGGCGCTCGGATGCCACTCCCCCGTGGATGACGACGGCTCCACGGTCCCGGATGCCTGCGAGGCGACCCCTCCGATCGTGGCTCCCCAGAAGACGGACATCCTCTTCGTCATCGACAACTCCGGATCCATGAGCGAGGAGCAGCAGGGAATCGCGACGGAGCTGCCCGCCTTCCTGGCCGCGCTGAAGGAGGGCAACGGTGTGTCCCAGGACTTCCGCGTGGGGGTCATCACCACCTCCGTGTACCAGCGCCAGCTCTTCCCGGATGGGGCGGACGTCATCCGCAACTTTCCGGATCAGGAGGGCCGGCTGCAGCCGGTGAGGGACGAGGCGAACCAGCCCACCGCCGAGCGCTTCATCGAGGGTTCGGATCCGCTGCTGCTGCCCAAGTTCCAGCGGTTGGTGGACCAGGGAACCTCAGGCAGCGGTCAGGAGGCGCCCTTCGAGGCGGTGCGGCTGGCGGTCGCCTCGCCCCTGGCCACCCTGCCGCTGGCGGAAGGGGGCAACGGGGGCTTCCTGCGGGACGACTCCCGCCTGCTGGTGGTGGTGGTGTCCGACGAGGAGGACTGCAGCTCCCAGCAGCGGCCGCCCCCGGTGGCGCTGGGCGTGGACCGGGCCGTGGACGCGTGCACGGCGCAGGGGGACAAGCTGACCCCGGTGTCGGAGTACTACCAGGCCTTCCAGAGCCTGCGTGACAGCCAGGGTGCGTCGCGCGAGGTGCTGTGGGCGACCATCGGGCCCGTGGCGGTGACGGACAAGCGCGCGGAGCTGATCGTGGACACGACGGGCGGCACGACCAACGTGCGCAACGTCGACTGCCCGACGTCCTACGGACCCGGCTACCGGCAGAGCGACATGGCGAAGGCGTTCGACGCGACCCGGGCGAACCTGGATTCCATCTGCAAGACGAGCTACCAGCAGACGCTGCTGGACATCGCGGATCTGGCCACGGTGGCGCAGAGCGTGTCCGTGGTGAACCTGCCGGATCCGCGGCTCGCGGTGGTGTACGTCACGCGCGCGGACGGCTCCGTGCAGACGTGCACGGCGTCCAACGGCGACTTCCGCTACGAGCCCCCCAGCGGCGACCGCTCCGCGCGCATCTTCTTCCTGGGCCCGTGCCTGCGGCGCGTGGGCGACACGAAGGTGGAGGTGAAGGTGCTGTGCGCGGGATAGCCCGGAGCTGATCCGCCAGGCCTCACCCGAAGGGCCCCGCGAAGGACGCGGGGCCCTTTTTCGTGGCTCCGCACGTGACCTGTCATGTCCGGTGCCAAAAAAATGATGCGCGCGGATCCGCCCCTTCCCGTCGAGCGGAGCACCCGACTTGACAGGTCCGGTGCACCCGGAATGACGCCTGCTCGGGTGTCAGACGGCCTCGGATACTGGCCTCATGCGCGCGCGGTGCGCGAGGCAAGGAGGCCCCATGGGCGCGGCGATCGAACGGTCGGGGTTGACGGTGGTGGAGGAGCTGCGCGAACGGATCCGCCAGTTGCAGGCGGCGCCCCGTCGCGCGCTGTCGGTGCTGCGCACGGGCGTGGACGCGGTGGACGCGCTGCTGCCTCAAGGGGGTCTGCCGCTGGGGCACTCCGTGGAGCTGTGCGGCGAGGCGGCGTCGGGGCGCACCAGCCTGGCGCTGCGCGCGGTGGCGTCCGCGCACCGGGAGCTGCGCCTGTGCGCGTGGGTGGATGGTCCGAAGGAGCTCTATCCCCCCGCGGCGGCGGCGCTGGGCGTGGACCTGGAGCGGCTGCTCGTCGTGCGGCCCCAGGCCTTCGCGCAGCGGGTGTGGGCCGCCGTGCAGCTGGCGCGCAGCGGTGCCTTCACGGCGGTGGTGGTGGACCTGACGCTCGGCGTGGGCGCCCCGGGGCGTCCGGAGCGGCTGGCCCTGACGGAGGCGCGCAAGCTCGCGGACGCGGCGGCGCGGGGCGGGACGCTGGTGCTGCTCTTGACGTCGCCGGAGGCGCCCGCGGACGGCCTTGCGCGGCTGCGGCTGGAGGCCCGGGGTGTCCAGGGCTGGTCCGTGGAGCTGGAGCGCAGCCGGGGCGGGGGCGTGGGGACGCGCGTCGTGAGCCCCTGGCGGGAGCTCTACCCGGAGGTGGGGCTGGATGCCGGGGCGCGGCTCCTGGACGCGGACGTGGAGACGCCAGAGGACGCGGGGCCGGGCTTCTACCGGGACCCGTCTGATCGCGTGCGCAACGGCATGGGCATCCTGGGCCAGCGCCCCGGCCGGGACGCGCCCATGCCTTCGCTGGGGGGCGCGCTGTCCCCGGACGGCCGCTGATCAGGAAGAGGGTGGGCCATGCGGAGGGGCTACCTGCACGTCACGCGCTTCCCGGTGCAGCGCAAGGTCATTGAGTCGCCCGCGCTCGCGGGCCAGCCGCTGGTGCTGGTGGAGGAGGTGCGCGGCCAGCGCCGGGTGGCCTTCGCCTCCACGCGCGCGCTGAAGGCCGGCGTGCGGCCGGGGATGACGCTGACGGCGGCCACCGCGCTGGAGCCCGAACTGCGGAACTTCCCGTACCGGTTGAAGGACGAGGCCCAGGCGCTGACCGCGCTGGGGGAGTCGCTGCTCGGCCTGTGTCCTGGCTTCCAGCGCGATGCGCCGGACGGGCTGTGGTTCGACGCGAGCGCGGCGCACCTGGTGGGGGGCGAACAGGAGCTGGGCGCGCGCGTGCTGGAGGTCTGTGGCGAGCAGGGCTACCGGGCGCACGTGACGGTGGCGTCGGAGGCGTTCACCTCGCGGGTGCTGGCGCGGCATGGCTCCCGGCGGGTGGAGGTGGTGCCGGAGGGGCAGGGCGCCCGGGCGTTGGCGCCGCTGCCGCTGAGCGCGCTGGAGGACGCGGCGGCGAAGGCCTTCTCCGTCCTGGGCTTGTCCACGTTGGGCGAGGTGGCGGCGCTGCCGGCCGGGGCGGTGACGGCGCGCGGAGGCGCGGCCGCGGCCCGGGCCCATGCGCGGTGCCGGGGCGTGGACGACACGCCCTTCACGCCGGAGCCACTGGAGGAGGCGCTGGAGGACAGGGTGGTGCTGGACGCGCCCTCGGACACCTTCGAGCCCGTGCAGTTCGCGCTCAAGACGCTGCTCGACCGGTTGGGCGCGCGGCTGTCCGGGCGGCAGCGGGCGGCGGTGCGGCTCACCTTCGTGCTGCGCCTGGACCCCACCGGCGAGGCCCAGGTGCCGCTCCTGCTGGCGCGGCCCACGGCGCGCGCGAAGCTGCTGCTGGACCTGGCGCGGCACCGGCTGGGGGAGTTGCGGCTGGAGCGGCCGGTGGCGGAGGTCGCCGTGCGGGTGGACGCGCACGACGAGGACCTGGGCCAGCAGCTGGCGCTGGGGGACGCGCCGGAGGGGGACGCGGCCCTGGAGGGCGTGCTGTCACGGCTGGCGACGACGCTGGGCGAGGGGGCGCTGTTCGCCGCGTCCCTGGAGGCGGTGCACCGGCCGGAGTCCGCGCATGCGCCCCGGGCCTTCCATCCCCCGGAGACGCGGCGCGGCCTGCTGTCCCCGTCGGGCCCGCTGGCTCCGGCGACAGAACCCGCCGCGCCCATCACCGTCTGGCGCGAGGCGGGGGCCGCCCGGGAGCGGCCGTCGCGGCTGCTGGCCCAGCCGGCCCGGCTGGACGCGGAGGTGACGGCGTCCGGGGAGATGCTGGCGGCGCGGCTCGCGGGGCGGCGGCACCGGGTGACGGCGATGGCCGGGCCGGAGCGCCTGGGTGGTGAATGGTGGACGGACACCCCGTACCAGCGGGACTACTACCGCGTGCACTTCGAGGGGCTGGGGCCCGCCTGGGTGTACCGGGACGGGCGGGACGGGGACTTCTACCTGCAGGGGTTGTTCGATTGAGGGGCAGGCGGGTGCGGTCGGGGTGGAGGCTCCGCCGCTTGTGGCCTAGCGTGACGGCATGCGCCCCGCACGACTCCTCCCGCTGCTCCTCGTGTCCCTCGTCCTTCCGGCCTGCGCCGCCCGGCAGGTGCGCCCGGAGGGAGCCATTCGCAAGGTGGTGGTGGTATCGGGCTCGCGCGTGGACGTGCTGCCCACGGGCTCGTTCCGCCAGGACATCATCGGGGAGAGCAACCCGCGCACGGTGCTGGCCCGCCAGGCGGAGTCGGAGCTCCTCTCGCGCGGCTTCGAGGTCGTGGCCACGCGCCAGTCCCAGGCCCCGGTGCCGCTCACGGACGAGGTGGCGTCCTTCATCCAGCAGAACAAGGCCGAGGCCGCGGTGGTGGTCATCCTGGACTGGCTGGACGTGTCCGGCGCGGCGGTGCTGAACCGGGTGGACGTGGTGCTGCGGCTGGGCATGGTGGACCCCAACGGCCAGGTGCTCTGGACGGACACGTTCCGCTCGCAGCCCATCGTGAGCGCCTACCAGTCCGCCACGGACTGGAACTCGTTCCTGCGCCGGGCCGTCATCGACGCGATGCCGGCGGTGCCGTGATGGCCGTCCTTCTTTCGCGCGTGACGAGGGGGGCATGCGGGTCCTGGTGACGGGCGCGGCGGGCTTCATCGGTGCCCACGTCTGCGAGCGGCTGCTCTCCCGGGGTGACACGGTGGTGGGCCTGGACGCGCTGGACGCGGCCCCTGGAGACGTGGCGCTGCGGCGCTCGCGCCTCCAGCGGCTGTCCGGAGCGCGCGGCTTCACCTTCCTCGCAGGAGACATCACCGACGCGGCCCGGCTGGGCGAGGCGTTCGCGGCCGCGCGTCCGGAGGGCGTGGTGCACCTGGCCGCGCGGGTGGGCGTGCGGGCCCCGGACGCGGAGGCTCCGGCGTACGCGGACACCAACGTGACGGGCTTCGTGCGCGTGCTGGAGGCCTGCCGCGAGGCGCGCGTCCGGCACCTCGTCTATGCGTCCTCCAGCTCCGTGTACGGCGCGGCCACGCCCGCTCCGTTCCGCGAGGACGCGCCCGTGGATCAACCGCTCAACCTCTACGGCGCCACCAAGCGCGCCAACGAGCTGATGGCGCACGCGTACAGCCACCTGCACCGGCTGCCCACGAGCGGCCTGCGCTTCTTCACGGTGTACGGGCCATGGGGACGTCCGGACATGGCGCCGCTGCTGTTCCTGCGCGCGCTGGCGAAGGGTGAGCCCCTGCGGCTGCACGGCGACGGGCGCATGCGGCGCGACTTCACCTTCGTGGATGACGTGGCGGAGGCCGTGCTGCGCGTGCTGGACCGGCCGCCGTCGGGGAGCCCGCCGCACCGGCTGCTCAACGTGGGCCATGGCGAGCCGGTGGCGCTGGGGGACTTCGTGGGCCTCCTGGAGCGGCACTGGGGCACGAAGGCCCGCGTGTCTTCCGTGCCCTCGGCGCCCGCGGAGATGGTCTCCACGTGGGCGGACACCTCGCGGCTGGAGGCGGAGACGGGCTTCCGGCCGCGCGTGTCCGTGGACGCGGGCGTGGCCCGGCTGGTGGCGTGGTACCGCGAGTGGAGCGCTGCCTCCCGCTGAAGCCTGCATGAAACGGCGGCGGGCGCCGCCCGGGGCTCATGAAGACCCCGGCCGACGCCCGCGCGTCCTACGTAATGCGGAGTGTGGCTACGGCAGCACCGCGAGGAAGTTCTCGACGAAGGCGTTGTTGTCCTCGCGCAGCTCCGTCGCCGACCGCCACGGGTCCACCAGCGCGCCCAGGTAGAACAGCCCGGAGCTCTGGTTGCCGGGCAGCGTGTACGCGGAGGTGAAGAGCTGGCGCGTCGTGCACTGCCCCGCCTCCAGATCGCCCACCTCCGTCTGGCCCAGGGTCACCTGGGTGGAGGAGGACGGCATCTCGTCCATGAACGCCAGGGTGGGCTGGGTGGAGAGGTAGAGCTGCACCGCGGTGTTCCACGCCGCGGGCTGCGTGCCCTGGTTGCAGACCGTCACGAGGGTGGTGAACATCTCTCCCCCACGCACGGCGAACGGAGCGGTGACTTCCGTGACGACCAGGTCCGGCGCGTACCCCACGCCGATGCGGCCCCGCACGAAGGCGTTGTTGTCCGTGCGCAGCTCGTCGTTGGGGACCCAGGCGCGCATCAGGGCCCCCACGAAGAGGGGCGCTCCCGGCTCCGCGGGGGGCGGATTGGCTTGGAGGAAGCCTTCCCGCGTGATGCACGCGTTCTCGGGCAGGGACGGAATGTCCACCGTTCCCGCCAGGGACACGCCGGAGCCCGGCACAGGGAATTCCGCGGCGAAGCTCAGGTCCGGCGGGGTGGACTCCGTGGAGAGGAAGAACTCCACCATCTGGGGGTAGGAGGGCTGCGTGCCCTGGTTGCAGACGGTGACGGGGGCCTGCACCTGTACATAGGGCTCCAGGTTCGCCGGCCCGCCCATCGCGGTGATGACGAGGTCCGGGCCGCTGCCCACGGCGACGCGCGGTCCGACGAAGGTGTTGTTGTCCTTGCGCACCTCCTGGACGTTCCAGTTCGGGTCCACCATGGCCCCCACGTAGTACGCGCGCGGCTCCGGCCCCGTGCTCCCGTAGAGGTTTCCCAGAACCGGCGTGGTGATGCAGGTGTGCGCTCCCAGATGGGAGGAGAGGAAGACATCTCCCAGGATGTCCCCGGGAGGAGGCGGGGGCCCGTACTGCGCCGGCAGGGACAGCTCGGGATGGGTCAGCAGGTGCAGCGTCACCCTCACCGGCTGGCCGAACGACGTGGCCTGGGGGCCCTGGTTGCAGACGGTGACGGTGGCGGTGAAGGACGCCTGGATGCTGGGGGGCGTCGTCACCGCGGTGATGACCAGGTCCGGCGCGTACCCCACGCCGATGCGCCCTCGCGAGAAGACGTTGTTGTCCTCGCGCAGCTCCGCCCGGTACTGGAACGGATCCACGGCGGCGCTCAGGTACACGGGCTGCTCCGGCGAGGTCCCATAGGGCTGGTCGGTGGACACCATCCCCATGGCGCTCACGCACTGCCCGGCCTGGAGCGGCGCGACGTTCAGGAACCCCGCGACGGTCTGGTTCGGGTTGGGGAACGGCGACGGCTGGCCCGGCCTAGGCAGGGTCCAGGTCTGCTCCGTGGACACGACGAGCGCGACCTCGGTGGAGCTGGAGGGATCGGTTCCCACGTTGCAGACGCGCACGGTGGCGGCGAACGGCTCCCACGGCGCGACGGTGGGGGGGGCCTCCAGCGCGGTGACCACCAGGTCCGGCCCGTTGCCCACGCTCAGGGGACCCGCCACGCGGGTGTTGTTGTCCCAGCGCATCTCCTGCGTCATCGCGCCCGGATTGACGACGGCCCCCAGGTACAGCGGACGGAACGGAATCGCGTTGGGCGGCGAGTCCGCGGGTCCGGAGATCTGCCGCGTGGTGCAGGCGCCCGCGCCCAGCGACGACAGGGGTGCGTCACCCACGAACCTCTGGCTGGCCCCCGTCGGCATGGACGGGAAGGGCAGGGGGTTCGGCGCCGGCAGGGTGTCCTCCGCGCTCACGTAGACCGCCACGTGCGAGGAGCCGTTCAGCGGCGCCGTGCCCACGTTGCAGACCTTCACGGTGCTGGTGAAGGTGCTCCCGGGCTGCACGCTGGCGGGCCCCTGGAGCTCGGTGATGACGAGGTCCGGCCCGTAGCCCAGGCCCATGATGCCCGCGGCGAAGCCGTTGTTGTCCACGCGCGGCTCGACCCCCGACAGGTCCACGACCGCGCTCAGGTTCAGGGGCCGCTCGAACGGCGAGGGCATCGCGTCCACCGGACGCTCGGCGTGGAACGTGGAGCGCTGGGTCGTGCACTGCCCGGGCTCCAGCGTCCCGTAGGGCTGGGCGCGGCCCAGGAAGGCGTAGGCCCGCGTGGGCTCCGCGAACACGGGCGGGGCCGGATACGGCCGCGACACGGGAGGCGTCGTCTCCGTGGAGAGGAACAGCGACACGCCATAGGAGGACGCGGGGGTGTTGCCCTGGTTGCAGACCGTGTAGGTCGCGGTGAAGGGCTGGCCTTCATCGAGGTTCGCGGGGGCCTTCACGTCGGTGACGACGAGGTCCGCTTCCGACCCCGTGCCCACCAGCCCCTGGGTGAACGTGTTGTTGTCCTCGTTCAGCTCCTGGATGCCGTGGAACGCGTCGACGGCCGCGCCCAGGTACAGGGGCTGACCCGGCTGCGCCTCCCAGGGCAGGTTGCGGTGCGCATACACCGTCACCGTCCGGCATTGACCGGCGGAGAGGAAGGACACGTCCGTCATGCCCACCTGGGCCTGATTCGGCGTGGGGAAGGGCCCGGACTGCGGCGAGAGCACCACCGCGTCCTCCGTGGAGAGGTACAGCTCCAGGTAGGCGTAGCCCGTCATGTCGCCCGTGCCCACGTTGCAGACCTGCGCCTCGACGGGGAACGAAGAGTACTCCGGGAGGTTGGCGGGCCCCTTCAGCGACCGGACCACCAGGTCGGGGCCATAGCCCACGCCCACGGTGCCCTTCGTGAAGGTGTTGTTGTCATCCCGCAGCTCCTGGACGAACTGCATCCCGTCCACGCGCGCACCCAGGTACAGCGGCGACCCGGGCTGGTAGGCGAAAGGCAGGGACGTGCCCCCGAACACCGGCAGCGTGATGCACCGTCCGGCATCCAGCCCTGGCGCCTGCGCCTGGCCGACGAAGGCCTCTGTCTGGGAGCCGGGATCCTGCGAGGCGGCCAGCGAGGCCTCCGTGGACAGCAGTACGTCCACGCGCACATCCGAGGCCTGGTCCGTGCCCACGTTGCACACCTTCACGGAGCCAGAGAACTGCTGCCCCGGATCGATGTTGGCGGGCCCCGTCACGTCGGTGACCACCAGGTCGGCCTGGAACCCCAGGGCAATCCGGCCCGCGACGCGCGTGTTGTTGTCCTCGCGCAGCTCGGTGCGCTGCTGCTCCGGGTCGATGATGGCGCCCACGTACAGCGGCTGCTCGGGCTGGGTGGCCGCCGGGGGAACATGGGCGAACGCCTGCGTCCGGACCGTGTGGCATTGGCCCGCCTTCAGCGGCGGCGCGATGACGGAGCCCACCTGCTCCTGGGTATCCGTCGGCGTGCCCGGAGTGGGGAGGCTCAGGGTGTCCAGCGTGGAGATGTAGACCTTCACCTCGGAGGAGGAGGCGGCATCCGTGCCCACGTTGCAGACGCGCACGTCGGCCAGGAAGGGCGCTCCCGGCTGGACGCTCGCGGGCGTGCTCACTTCGGAGACCACGAGGTCCTGCTCGTAGCCCATGCCCATCAGGCCGCGGACGAAGCCGTTGTTCGTCTCATCCAGCTCCTGCACCTGCTGCCAGGTGTCGATGCTGGCGCCCAGGTAGAAGGCGCCGGGAATCGTTCCTTCCATGGGGGGCAGCGCGTAGGCGTTCACGGTGCGCGTGACGCACTGGTGGGGCTCCAGCGGCCCCACGCCCACCTCGCCCACGGTGACCTGCTGGGTCGGGGGTGGACCATTGGGGTCGGGCACCTGCTGGGTGGGGGTCGTGGACAGGTACAGCTGCAGGAGCGTGTCGCCGCTGCCCTGGGGATACGCGGCCGCGGAGCCCTGGTTGCAGACCTTCACGGTGGCGGTGAAGGCAGACCCGTCGCGAACGCTGTCGGGGGCGCGGAGCTCGGTGATGACCAGGTCCGAGCCGTGGTCCAGTGAATGGGTTTGACCGCGGGCGGCCTTCGTTTCGGACGAAGCGCCTTCACTTCCGCAGCCGGTCATGACGAGCGTGCCAGCGACGAGCAGACACGCATGTCTCCATGACGGCGAGAGCCGTTGCATGTGTTCTCCTTGGGGTGTGTGAAATACATGAGGCGCCAGCCGGGCCGGGTCCGACGCCGCGAGGACACTAAATGGATTCCCTGACATACGAAAAGCCAATGCGCTTCAAACCTGGCGTGTCGGAAGCGTGGCCTGGAAAAGGCAGACACCGACCGGGTTCGTGAAGACCCCGGCCAGCGCCTGTGTGTCTCACTTGCCGTGAAGCGGCGGCTACGTCCACCGCGTGGGGCGGCGCGGGCGTCGTGCCCACGTTGCAGACCGTCACCTCGACGGGGAAGTGCGTCCCCGGCGCGACGTTGGCCACCGCCTTCAGCGACCGGACCACCAGGTCCGGGCCGTTGCCGAACCACACCAGCCCCTTCACGAAGGTGTTGTTGTTGTCCACCTGCAGCTCAGGGACAGCGTGACGCACCGTCCGGCGTCGAGCCCCCCTGCATCGAAGTAGGCGGCGGTGAGCGCGGTCGCCGGGTCGGGGGTGTGCCCCGCCGATGGCAGCGTGGACAGGAGCACGTCCGCGCGCACCTCCATGGGGGGAATCGCATGGGCGTTCACGGTGTGCGTGACGCACTGCTGGGGGCACCATCCCCACGTCCAGCTCGGCCACGGTCACCTGCTCAGGCGAGGGTGGCACGCCGGGCGCGGGCGCCTGTTGCGTGGGCGTGGTGGACAGGTACACCTGCAGCAGGTTGGGTCCCTGCTGGGGGGACGCGAACTGCGTGCCCGTGTTGCAGACCTTCGCGGTGACGGTGAAGGACTCTCCCGGGCGGGCGGCGTCGAGCGCGCGCAGTTCGGTGATGATCAGATCCGCCAACGTCGCGAAGCCGATGAAATTCAAACCATCCACGAAGATTCTCGCCGGAAAGACAATCGCCGGCCGGAGGCGTGGGGCCCTCCGGCCGGCGAATTCCATCTCAAGCGATAGGAAATCCCTCTACCGCGCCTGGCCGATGGGCGTGGCCGTCGTCCAGGCAGAGCCTGTCTTCACTCCACCTCCACGCGACCGTTCGCCACGAGCCACCGCGTGCGGGTGCAGGAGCGGGCGAAGGGCGCGTCGTGGGTGACGAGCAGCAGCGCGCCCGGGTAGTCGTGCAGCGCCGCCTCCAGCCGTTCGATGGACGGCAGGTCCAGGTGGTTGGTGGGCTCGTCCAGCACCAGGGCCCAGGCGTGCTGGCCCAGGCCTCGCGCGATGGCCAGCTTGCGCGCCTCGCCGGGCGACGGCTGTTCGGACGCGAGCAGCCGGTGCGGATCCACCCCCAGCGCGGCCACCAGGGACATCACCCTGCCGCGCTCCTCCGGGGGCAGCGCTCGCACCGCGTCGAGCAGGGCGCGCGTCTCCTCCGCGCCCAGATCCTGGGGCAGGTACAGGAGCTTCTCGCGAGGCACGCGCGACTGCTCCAGCAGGGCCTTCAGGAGCGTCGTCTTGCCGGCGCCGTTGGGCCCCTCGATGCGGATGCGCGCCTCGCGGTCCACGTCCAGGCGCGTGGGGCCCAGCACCTCCATGTCGCCGGCCTTCAGGCCCGGAGTGTCGAAGGTGAAGAGCCACGGGTTGGGCGAGCGCACGTAGTCCACGAACACGGAGCGGCCCACCGTCTTGTCCACGGTGAAGGTGCCCACCGCGGCCTCGGCGCGCTCCAATTCGCGGCGCTTCACGGTGACCTGGTGGCCCAGGCGGGACTCGGCCCAGCTCGCCAGCGTGGAGGGCCCCAGGCCGCGCGCGTCGCTGTCGTACTTGTTGCGCATCCGCCGTGACGTGCTGCGCGACAGGGTGGCGCCCTGGTGCTCGCGCCGGGCGTTGTCCAACAGCTGCGCGGCCCGGTCCCGCTCCGCCTTGGACTGCTGGTGGGAGGCGATCTCCGCCTCGCGCTCCGCCTCCCAGTGGCCCTTCGCTGCGGAGTAGGCGCCTGGGTACAGGTGCGCCTCGCCGCCGTGCACGCGCAGCGTGGCCTGGGTGAGCGTCTCCAGCAGCTCGCGGTCATGGGACACGACGACGCCCACGCCCCGGAAGCGGCGCAGCGCGGCCACCAGCCACGCTCTCGCCTCCGCGTCCAGGTGGTTGGTGGGTTCATCCAGCAGCAGCACGTCCGGCTCGCGGGCGAGCGCCGCGCCCACCTGCCAGCGCTTGCGCTCTCCCGGAGACAGCGTGGGCCAGCGCTCCAGCGCGGTGACGTCCAGGCCCAGCTGACCCTGGAGCCTGCGCGCCAGCGCGTCCCAGGCGTCCGCGAAGGCGGTGATGTCGGGCGTGAGCGCCTCCACGCCCTGCGGACACAGACATACGAGCGGCGAGTCCGGCTCGAGCTGGAGCTGCCCGGACGTGGGCTTCAGCTCCCCCGACAACAGGCGCAGCAGGGTGGACTTGCCGGCGCCGTTGGGGCCGACGAGGCCCGTCCAGCCGGAGGCGAGGTGGAACTCCACGTCGGCGAGGACGGGGATGGCATCGGTGAACGAAAAGCAGACGCGGTGCGCGCGCACGGAAGAGGACGAGGGCATGTTGAAGCGACTCCTGAAACCGGAAGCCAGCGCACACGTCCGTCAGGACGCGCGGCGGCGGGGTACAGCTGGGGACCGGGGTTTCAGGCGAACAGCTTCAAGGGTCTGCGAACCTCGTTCAGGGGAAGACCTCTGACATCTCCCCACGTGGACAGCCGACAGCCGACAGCCGGTGCTTCACAGGTGCAGCATGCGGCACGGCCCGGGCGGATGACAAGGCCGGGCGGATGCCGTGACACGGGGCACCGACGGGGAAACGTCGGTGCCCTGACAACGATTCCCGCGCTACTCGTCCGACGGAGGCTGCACCCGGCGCGTGGCGGGGAGGGTGGCGCTCGCGGCGGCGTTGCGGGCCAGGGCCTGGGCGCTCAGCGCGGCGGCCGACGGGGCGCGGGGCGGAAGCTGGGGCTGGGGCGCGGCGGCCGGGGCGTCGTCCTTGGCGAAGACCTCCTTCAGCGTGGCGATGGAGCCCAGCGCGGCGGTGGCCTCGTAGGGGACGAACATCTTGTTGTCGCCCTTGCCCAGCTCCTGGAGCGTCTCCAGGTAGCGCAGCGCGAGCACCTCCGGCGTGGCCCGGCCGGTGTGGATGGCCTCGAAGGTGAGGCGGGTGGCCTCGGCCTTGCCCTCGGCCTCCAGCATCACGGCGCGCTTGTGGCCCTCCGCGCGGGCGATCTCCGCGTCGCGCTCGGCCTCCGCGCGCAGGATGCGGGAGATCTTCTCGCCTTCGGCCTGGAGGATGGCGGCGGCCTTGTCGCCCTCGGCCTTGGTGACCTCCGCGCGGCGCTCACGCTCGGCGGTCATCTGCTTGGCCATGGCGGACTTGATGGCCTGGGGCGGCTCGATTTCGCGCAGCTCCACGCGCGTCACCTTCACGCCCCACTTCTCCGTGGCCTCGTCCAGCACCATGCGCAGCTTGGTGTTGACCGTCTCGCGGCTGGTCAGCGTCTGGTCCAGCGTGAGGCCGCCCATGACGTTGCGCAGGTTCGTCATGGTGAGCTGCTCGATGGCGAGCGCCAGGTTCTCCACCTGGTAGAGCGCCCGGCCGGGATCGACGATCTGGTAGTAGATGACCGAGCCCACCTCCATGTTGACGTTGTCATGGGTGATGACCTGGACGGTCTCGAAGCCCATGACCTGCTCGCGCAGATCCACCAGGGTGTTGCGCGTGAAGCGGTTGCCGGCGCGCATCTCCATGGCGCGCGGGCTGTCCATGAAGGGGATGAGGATGTTGAGGCCGCTGGAGGCCACGCGGTGGAACTTCCCCAGCCGCTCCACGACCATCACCTTGGCCTGGGGAACGATGCGCACACCGGTGACGATCCCGAACACGACGGCGGCGGCCAGGAACAGCAGAACAATCGTCAGTCCCATCCTTCGTTCTCCTTCTTCTTGCGACGCGCCGGTTGTTGCAGCGCGACTTCGTTGGACGCCGACGGGCGTCGCACCCACAACTTGAGACCCTCGATCTGCTCCACGGTGACGCGCTCGCCCTCGGGCAGGGGCCCGGACAGGGAGCGCGCCATCCACAGCTCGCCGTTGATGCGCACGGTGCCGCCCTGTCCGTCCGCCAGCGCCTCCGTCACCACGGCCTCCTGGCCCAGCATCGCCTCCACGCCCGTCTTCAAGTGCACGGCGTTCCGCATGAAAACGTTCTTGAAGATGGTGCGGGACGCGCCGAAGAGGGCGCCGGACACCAGGGTGAAGGCGAAGAGCTGGCTGTTGAGGCCCAGGCCCGCCCCGGCCATCAGGGAGGCCATCAGCGCCCCCACGGCGAGCCAGAGCGTCACGAAGCCGGAGAGCTTGATCTCCAGCGCGCCCAGGACGATGGCGGCGATCAGCCAGAGCTGCCAGGCGGTGGTGTCCATGGGGTCCTTGTTTGGCAGCGGCTTTGGCCCCCTGTCAAACCGGGCAGCCAGGCATCTGGAATCAATCAAAACGGAGGGTGGGTTCCGGGCAAGGACCTAAGGGGGTCCAAGCCGGGGGAAAAGCGGATGCCATACCTGTCCATCCGTGGTGCACGACTGTACTACGAGGACACTGGGGGAAGCGGGGAGCCGGTGCTTTTCAGCCACGGGCTGCTCTGGGACTCCCGCCTGTTCCACCGGCAGGTGGAGGCCCTGAGGGGCCAATACCGGTGCATCGTGTACGACCACCGGGGCCAGGGGCTGAGCGAGCCCCCGCCTGGCGACTCGGTCATCGACCTGCGCACCGTGTACGAGGACGCGGTGGCGGTCATCCAGGCGCTGGGGCTGGCGCCGTGCCACTTCGTGGGCCAGTCCATGGGGGGCTTCGTGGGCCTGAGGCTGGCCGCGAGGCACCCGGAGCTCCTGCGCTCGCTGGCGCTGCTGGACTCGTCCGCCGCGGCGGAGCTGCCACTGACGCTGGCGCGCTACCGGGTGCTGACGACGCTCACGCACTGGCTGGGCCTGAGGCCGGTGGTGGACCGGATCATGTCGCTCTACTTCGGGCGCACGTTCATGCGAGACCCGGAGCGGGCCGCGGAGCGGGCGTTGTTGCGCCGGCAGCTGGTGGCGAACCCGCGCGCGGTGTGGCGCGCGATGCAGGGCGTCATCCACCGCCGCAGCGTGGAGGGAGAGCTGCACCGCATCCAGACGCCGACGTTGGTGCTGGTGGGGGACGAGGACGCGGTGACGGTGCCGGAGGTGGCGGAGCGGCTGCACCAGCGCATCCGGGGCGCGCGGCTCAGGCGGCTGCGCTGCGGCGGGCACATGTGCATCCTGGAGCAGCCCCAGGCGGTCAACGTCGCGCTGGGGGACTTCCTGGAGGATGTGGAGCGCACCTCGCTCCAGGAAGAGGTGCTGGCGGCGGTGAACTAGCCCCGGGCCTCGGGCTCGCGGCAGACGGCCTCCGACGCCTCGTCGGTGTCCGAGGGCTGCACGGAGGCCTGCGGCTCGGACAGGGCGACCGACGGGATGCAGATGCCGTACTCGCCACACGTGATGATGTGGCCAGCATCCAGACAGGCCTCGGTGCACCGCACCCGCTCACAGTAGTCGTTGGTGCAATCCGGCGGCCGGGCGCTGGCGGTCAGCGGCGCGAGGAGGAGGGCGGGAACCAGGAGCAGGGATCGGCGGAGCAGCGTCATGAGGCACCTCGGGGTGGAGTGGCACCACTGCGGCTGAAGGCTGTCGATGAGACGAAGACAGCCCGGCGCATGCTCCCCCGGAACTCAATGACAGAGCAAACCCCGCTCCTGGAGTCGGTGAGGAAATTCATACGAAACCCAATCGCTGTCCTGGTCGCGATGGAGCGCAAAAAACTGCTCAACGTCAGATCTCGCGGAAAGATCCGTGAAGGCTGGATTCGATGACGCGGCGTCCCGTCTGGATGACAGGCCAAACGCAGGGCGGTGGAGGGATGTCTGTCTTCACTCCGCGCATCTGGCACAACCCATGAAGTCGCCCTCTTTCTGAACGCAGATCCAATCTAGCGCCTGAACGCCCGCTCAGTATCTTGATCAGGCGTGAGCTACGCCGAGCTGGTCTGCCGGTCCCACTTCTCCTTCCTGCACGGCGCCTCCCATCCGGAGGAGCTGGTGGCCACCGCGGCCCGGCTGGGGCTGTCCGCGCTGGCGCTGACGGACCGGGACGGGCTCTACGGTGTGGTGAAGGCGCATCTCGCGGCGAAGGAGCACGGCGTGAAGCTGCTCCTGGGCGCGGAGCTGACGCTGGAGGACGGCCCTCCGGTGGTGGTGTACGCGCGGGACGCCACCGGGTACTCGAACCTCTGCCGGCTGGTGTCCCACGGCCGGATGACGCACCCCAAGGGTGAGGCGGGCGTGCCGTGGCGCAAGGTGGCGGAGCACGCGTCGGGGCTGCTCGCGCTGCTCCCGGGTCCCGCGCCGCTGGAGGCGGTGGCCCCGCTGGCGGAGGCGTTTCCCGGCGGCTTCCACGTGGGCCTGAGCCGCTCGCTGTCCGCGGGGGACGCGGCCCGGGAGGCGCGAGCGGAGGCGCTGGCCCGCGCGCTGGGCGTGCCGCTGGTGGTCCACAACGACGTGCACACGCACCACCGCGACCGGCAGGTGCTCCAGGACGTGCTCACGGCCATCCGCCACGGGGTGACGGTGGATCAGGCGGGCACGCGGCTGTTCCCGAACGCGGAGCGGACGCTGAAGTCCCCCGGGGACATGGCGCGGCTGTTCGCGGACCGGCCGGAGGCGCTGGCGCGCACGGTGGAGCTGGCGTCGCGGTGCGAGGCGTCCCTGGACGCGCTGCACTACCGCTTCCCGGAGGAGGACCTGCCGCAAGGCCGCACGGCGGACGAACACCTGCGGGCGCTCACGGAGGTGGGGCTGCGCACGCGCTATCCCGGGGGCGTGCCGCCCGCGGTGACGAAGCAGATCGACCACGAACTGAGGCTCATCGCGGCGCTGGACTTCGCGGGGTACTTCCTGTCGCTGTGGGACATCGTGATGTTCGCGCGGGGGCGGGGCATCCTGTGCCAGGGGCGGGGCAGCGCGGCGAACTCGGCGGTCTGCTACGCGCTGGGCATCACGGCCATTGATCCGGTGCGGATGGGGCTCTTGTTCGAGCGCTTCCTCAGCATGGAGCGCAAGGAGCCGCCGGACATCGACGTGGACTTCGAGCACGAGCGCCGCGAGGAGGTGCTCCAGTACGTCTACGAGAAGCACGGTCGCCGGCACGCGGGAATGGTGTGCGAGGTCATCTGCTACCGGGGGCGGCTCGCGCTGCGCGAAGCGGGCAAGGCGCTGGGGCTGTCGTTGGATCAGGTGGACCGGTTGTCCCGGGTCGCGTCGTCGCACGGCTTCCAGGTGACGCCGGACGTGCTTCAAGAAGCGGGGCTGTCACCGACGGACGGACGGGTGCTGCGGACGCTGTCGGTGGCGAAGGAGTTGGAGGGCGTGCCCCGGCACCTGTCCATCCACGTGGGCGGCTTCGTGATGACGCGCGAGCCGCTGGTGGACCTGGTGCCGGTGGAGAACGCGGCGATGCCGGGCCGCACGGTCATCCAGTGGGAGAAGGACGACATCAACGCGGTGGGCCTCTTGAAGGTGGACCTGCTGGCGCTGGGCATGTTGACGGCGCTGTCGCGCTGCTTCGCCTTGATTCAAAAGCATTACGGCCGCGAGCTGTCCCTGGCCACGGTGCCGCCGGAGGACCCGAAGGTCTACGACATGCTGTGCAACGCGGACACGGTGGGCGTGTTCCAGATTGAGAGCCGCGCGCAGATGAACATGCTGCCGCGGCTCCATCCCCGGGAGTTCTACGACCTGGTGGTGCAGATCGCCCTCATCCGGCCGGGGCCCATCGTGGGCAACATGGTGCACCCGTACCTGCGAAGGCGGCACGGCCAGGAGCCGGTGACGTACCCCAGTGACGAGGTGCGCGGCATCCTCCAGAAGACGCTGGGCGTGCCGCTCTTCCAGGAGCAGGCGATGCGGCTCGCGATGGTGGCGGCGGGCTTCAGCGCGGGAGAGGCGGACGGCCTGCGGCGGGCCTTGAGCCACAAGCAGGCGGAGGCGCGCATCCTCCCGTACCGGGGCCGCTTCGTGGAGGGCTGCGAGGCGAGGGGCTACACGCGAAAGCAGGCGGAGGAGTGGTTCGACCACTTCCGGGGGTTCGCGCACTACGGGTTCCCGGAGAGCCACTCCGCGAGCTTCGCGTTGATTGCCTATGCGTCCAGCTGGCTGAAGTGTCACTACCCGGCGGCCTTCACGGCGGCGCTGCTCAATTCACAGCCCATGGGGTTCTACGCGCCGCACACGCTGGTGGCGGACGTGCAGCGGCACGGCGTGGAGGTGCGGCCGGTGGACGTGCGCCGCTCCAGCTGGGACTGCACGTTGGAGGACGGGGCGGTGCGGCTGGGGTTGAGGATGGTGCGGGGGCTGGGCGAGTCCTCGGGCCGGGCGGTGGAGACCGCGAGGCGGGGGGACTACACGAGCGTGGGCGACCTGGCGCGGCGGGCGCGCATTCCCCGGCATGAACTGACGCGGCTGGCGTTGTCAGGGGCGCTGGCGTCGCTGTGCGGGGCGCGGAGGCAGGCGCTGTGGGAGATCCAGGCGCTGGGGCCGCTGGACTCGGACGACCTGTTCTTCGGCATGCCCATGGATGGTACGGCGGTGCAATTGCCGCCCATGGGAGTCCAGGAGCGGGTGGTGGCGGATTACGACACGGTGGGGCTGTCGCTGGAGAAGCACCCGCTGGAGCTGCTCCGGCCCACGTTGAAGCGGATGGGGGCGGTGACGGCGGAGGGACTGAAGCGGGTGTCGGCGGGGCGGCCGGTGAAGGTGGGCGGGATGATGATCTGCCGGCAGATGCCGCCCACGGCGAAGGGGATCTGCTTCATCTCGCTGGAGGACGAGACGGGGATCGCCAACCTGGTGGTGCCCTCGGAGGTGTATGCGCGCTGCAGGCAGGAGATCCACGGCGCGCTGTTCCTCGTGGGGGAGGGGATGCTGGAGCGCTCGGGGAAGGTGACGAACGTGAAGACGCGCAGCGTGGTGTCCGTGCGGCAGTGACGTCCTCACTCCGCGTCAGGCTGCTCCATGGGCCGGGACACCCGGAGCGTCGTGGTGGCGGGAGGCGTCGGATGCTTCGGATTGAGCGTGACGGTCAGATCGAGGCAGTCAGCCTCCTGAGCGCCTCTGCGGCGGTAATTGAACAGGGGGAAGTCGACATCCGCCTCCAACCAGGTTCCGGGCTCCAGCGTCATGAGCTCTTCTGGAACCCTTCGAGGAGGAACCCCAAATATCTCGATCGACACCGGGGAGGGGGCGTCGCAGTCATGGACCTCGGTCACCTGCAGGACCTGGTTCTCGACAAGCCGTCGGTCCACCGTGATGGCTCCCTCCTCGGCGCCCACCAGGATGCGCCCGGAGAAGGTTGAACCGTCATAGCGAGGAGATTGGAACTTGATGAACGCACGAGGGGCGGAGGCGGTGGGGGATGGCGGCTGTAAAGGGACGGCACGGCACCCGGGCCCCAGAATCAGCAGTGTCGCGAAGACCATCCGACCGGAGTGGAGCATCTGCACGTGAGCTCTCCTTCGTTGCTGGGGACGCCATCCCTGGAGCAAACGGGGTGTCCATGCGGCAGTGAGACGTAGGAACACGGCGCTACATCTGCACGTCTGTTCCCGTGATCCGTGGGTGAGGGGGCGGGAGGACCCACGGGGGCATGGAACAACCCGTATTGCTAGCGATATAGGTTGCTTCTGTCTGGAGTGTAGTAGCGTGGATCAGAACGGGAGGGTACTCAGTGCGCAACAGTCTTCGGTGGTTGGGGTCGCTGCTCGATCGCGTGGGCCTGTCTGAAGTGGTGGAGGAGGCGAGCGATTGGGTGCGGTACTACGCGCAGGGCAAGCCGCCTGTGAGCGAGCCCGCGCCGACCCGCGTCTCCCGTCCGGTGCACTCCGAGGCTCCGCGCGCGTCCGTGCATGAGGTGATTCAGTCCCTGCGCAACGCGATTCCGGAGCGCCAGGTGGACGCGACGGTGGTGGAGGTCCCCTTCGAGGGCCGCATGGAGCTGGCGCCCGCCGCCCGCCGCAAGACGGCGCCCAAGGCGAAGAAGGCCGCGAGCAAGAAGAAGAGCGCGGCGAAGAAGGCCCCCGCCGCGAAGAAGGCGGCGCCCGCGAAGAAGAAGAGCGCGGCGAAGAAGGCCCCCGCCGCGAAGAAGGCGGCCGCGTCCGGATCCGCGAGCGAGGACGCGGTGTCGGTGCTGGAGACCGCGCTGCGCGGCCACGCGCGCCAGAAGGACCTGGTCTCCGCGGGCAAGGAGAAGGACCAGCTCCTGCGCTCGCTGATCCCGCTCTACCTGGCGAAGTCGCTGGACGTGGAGGTGACGTCCGGAACGACGTCGCGCTTCTGGAGCGGGCTGGGCGTCACGTACGCCGCGCCGAACGCGGCCAAGGCGCTGCGCCTGCACGCCGGCTACGCCCAGGACACCAAGAAGGGCAAGGCCATCACCGCCAAGGGCATCCGCTACGTGGAAGACGCCCTCGCGCAGGCCGCGAAGTAGCTCCTGCCGGACCTGATGCCGCGTCTTCGCTGCCCACCCAAGCGCGGCATCCGCCGTGTTTGGGCCTGGGCAGCGATTGCTTTCATGGTGTCTTGCGCTACGAGTGGGCTTCAGCCGGAGACCCAGTCTGGCTCAAGCAAAGCCATTCCCTCTGCAGCCTTTGCGTGGCCGGAGGATGTAGAGCCCATGGCGACGCTGGATGGACCTGCCATCCTGGCGTCCCATGCGGCCCTTCAGGATGTCGTGAGCCGGTTTCCCAAGGCGCGCCGGAATGAATGCATCTTCACGGCGCGAGCCCTGGAGGTCGTCGTCGGCAAGGGGAAGGGCGTCTACATCGTCCGGGTGAACCGGCGTGTCGATCACTGCGAGGGAATCGGACCCGGTGGCAACTTCGAGCTCGACTGGTTCGAGCTCTATGCCGTCTTGCCCGAGGGCCGGATCATCGAGCGATATCAGTACGCGCCTTGAAAAGGACCACGGGCGCTCCCGGGACGAACCCCGGGAGCGCCCGTGTCGTGTGACGTCAGGGCTTCAGTACGCGAAGCACTGCACCCCCGCGTCGTTCGGGAACGCCGGGGAGGGGATGGACGCGGGGTCATCGCAGTAGCCCGCGTGGTAGGCGACGTTGCAGACCGTGCCGCCGTCGGTCTCCGTGCCGCTCCCCGAGAAGGTGTTGGGATACGAGCCCCACACCGGACAGCCATAGTCACTGCAGTACGTGTGGATGCCGTTGTAGCAGGAGCCCAACGTGGACTGATGTCCGGGCGACCCGGAGATGTCGATGGCGTGGTGGAACTTGCGCAGCTGGTTTCCGTAGATCCAGCTGTTGAGGGTGTTGGACGTTACCACGCCAATGTCTCCCCCAGCCGGAGCACCCTGGGAGTCGAAGATGTTGAACCCCACGAAGCCCCAGTTGACCCGGTACAGCGTCATGCCCAGCTCGTTCTTGTAGAAGCGGTTGTCCCGGACGTAGAGGTGGTCGATGAAGCCGCGCAGCGGATCCGTCTGGGCGAAGTAGGACTGCGCCGCGTCGAACATGTGCTGCCTCAGGTCCAGCACGTGCTGGAAGCTCTGGAGCTCCGCGGGGTGGTAGCCCACCAGCCGCTGGAAGGTGCAGTCATCCGCGTGGGCGTACTGGCTGCCGTCCGTCAGGAAGCCCAGCTTGAAGCCCGACACGAAGTTCTCCGTGTAGGTCGTGGACTGCGAATAGGGCAGGTGCCCGTCGGTGCTCATCCCGAAGAAGTTCTCCGCCGCGGTGGGCTTGCGGACCGCGACGTTCTTGAAGACGTCCGTGTGACCGCCCACCACGTTGATCGCCACCTTCACGTCGCAGATGGAGTTGTGGTGGACCTGCGAGCGCGCGTTGGGGTTGCCCAGGAACTCGTACGGATGGACCGCGCAGTAGCTCGGCGTGCCCCACTCCGTCGTCGGCGCCACGCTCACGCAGTAGGCGTCCTCGGGCCGCGGGCTTCCGTCCTCCAGATCGTCATCGTCGCCTGCGTCGCCCCCATCGAACACGTCCGGCGCGGGGCACCCCCCGTCGACTCCCCCGTCGACGAATTCGGGAAGCGGGGTGGTGCCATCGGCGTTGCAGATCTTCGGACGGCAGTACTGCGCATGCTTGCTGAAGAGCATGTTCTTCCTGAAGGCGCCCTCAGGGCATCCCCCATCCGTCTGTGTCGGGCCCAGGGTGAGCTTCACTCCAGGCACCGTCTGACATTGAGGATCCTCCTTGATGTAGACAGTGTTGAAGCCAAACGAGATGGCTCCGCCCACATGGGCGATCTTCAAGTGGTGCAGATTGATGGGGGCCCCCGTCGTGTTGTTCGACTGCTGGACACGCACCCCCACGGTCACCAACCGGTGGCCGCTGAGGAAGTCCGCGGGCAGTGTCGCCGCCGTGGGCTCGTGTCCATCCAGGTCGAGGATGGAGTTGAGGGTGTGGCCCCGGGACGGGCAGTCCTGGGCCCGGCTGTACCCGACCCGCGTCGTGCCCGACAGGGTGAGGTACGAAACGCTGACGTTCGCCAGCTGTTGGGCCGCGGGAAGGGTGGGGTCGTCATCCACCAGGACCAGGGCCTCGAGCGTCACGGCGCTCGGGACGTTGATGACGGTGGGGGCCGTGTCGTACTGCTGCGAGCCCTCCAGGTGGATGCCACTGGGGACATGGAGGCCCACGCCGTAGTTAAGGGAGCCATTGATGGGATAGTTCGGGGCCGGGATCTTGGTCTGATCCGTGATGGTGATGACGCCCGGATCGAGCACGACCTTCGGGTAGCCATTCTGCTTCGCCCAGTCGATGGCCTTCTGATACCAGATGCTTCGGGGCCCCGTCGTGGAGACCACCGTGTTGTCATTGGCGCAGAGGATGCTCGAGTCACCCCGGCAGGTCAGTCCCATCTGGCCGGGAGCGCAGAACGAATTCTGGTACCACCCATTGGTGTCGTAGACGCGGGCGCACATCACGCCGGGCAGGGTGTTCGGGTCGATGGACACGCCGGCATCGAAGATCCCCCCATCGCCACCAGGGTAGCCCGGCAGATTGGAAATCTCCGGCTCCTCCATGGCGACCACGACGCGGCTGTCAGTGCCGCCATCGGACACGGAGTCGGGTTGAGGCAGGCACCCGGACGCTAGAATCAAGGGGAGGGTGAAAGACAGCGCCTTCCCCATGGACTGGCGGAAGGCAACGAGAGAAGCAGGCAAGGCCATTGGCATTGCCGGCCTCATATTCCGAATACCTGTCAAAAACCAGACGTCAGCCCGCCAGCTCCGAGCGCGAACCCGGAATGGCAGGGTTGTCCGTCCGCCGGTACGTGGCCACCACGGAGTACTTCGTCTCCGCCGTATGGTTCCGGCTCGCCGCGTGGAACAGCCGCGCGTGGAAGAGCAGCACGTCCCCGGGGGACAGCCTCACGTACGTCGCGCCTTCGATGAGCGCCGCGTTCTCCGGCAGGTCCGGCCGCAGGAACAGCTTCGCGTCGTGGCGCTCCGGCGCGAACTGCATCCGGTGCGTGCCGGGCAGCACCTTCAAACCGCCGTTCTCCGGCGTCTCCGTGCCCAATGCCAACCACGTGGAGATGAGCTCCGGCCGCGTGAAGGCCCAATACCTCACGTCCTGGTGCCACCCCGTGTCCGAAGAGAAGCGCGGCTGCTTCGTCATCACGCAGTTGTGGTGCGCCCGCGCCTGCACCACCGGCCCGTCCAGCAGCTGCCCCAGCGCCTCCCGCATCCGCGCGTCGTCGAACCACGCCGCGAACAGGGGCGAGCGTCCATGTGCCTTCAGCAACCGCCGCACCGTCCGGCCGCCCTCGGCGTCGATGCTCGCCGGCGAACCCGGATAGGCCACGTGGGCCTCGTACTCCACCGGCCCGTCTCCGGATGCCAACTGCTCCAGGATGACGGCCCGCATCCGCTCACACGTCCCACCGTCCACGAAGGACGGCAGGACGAGATACCCATCGGTGGCGAAGCGCTGGCACTGCTCGGGGCTCAGGACGGACATGGCGCCCGCTTCTTAACGAGGGCGCCCGCCGCATGCACCTGTCGCGATGCTCAGCCCAGGAGCCGCGAATCATCCAGGTCGATTTCATCCTGGATGAGGTCCACGCCGTTCTGCCGGAACCGCCGCGCCGCCGCCCGGCTGCGCGGGCCGTGCCCGTGCTCCAGGCACCACTGCGCGTGCTCGCTGAGCAGCGCCAGCTCCAGCGTGCGCCCCAGCGTCAGGGAGAAGCGCCGCGCCCCGGCCTCCATCGTGGTGGGGTTCGCCATCGCGCCGGACACCCAGGCCCGCGCGTGCTCCAGCGCGTCGTGCGCCGTCTTCACGCACGGCCGCAGGCCCGCGTCCGTCACCTTCGACAGCCGGCCCTCCACCTCGTGGAAGAACGCCTCCAGCGTGCCTTCCTTCGCCAGCGCGCGCAGCGAGTCCAGCGACAGCACGTTCGTCGTGCCCTCCCAGATGGACAGCACCTGCGCGTCCGCCTGGATGCGCGGCAGGCCCGTGTCCTCCACGTAGCCCGCGCCACCGAAGGACTCCGTCACCTCCGACGTGATGTGCACCACCTGCCGGCCCGTGGTCAGCTTCGCCAGCGGCGTCACCAGCCGCTGCAACAGCAGCTCCTGCTCCGTCGCCGTGCGCGTCTCCAGCTTGCCCAGCAGCTCCACCCCGCGGAACGCCAGCAGGAAGCCCGCCTGGAACTCCGCCTCCAGCCCCGCCAGCGTGTCCATGTGCAGCGGCTTCTCCGACAGCGGCGCGCCGAACTGCACCCGGCGCTTCGCGTAGTCGTGCGCCAGCGCCATCGCGCGGCGCATGCTCCACGTGGCGCCCATCGCGTTCCACGTGCGCGTCACGTTCAGCATCATCGCCATGTTGCGGATGCCGTCCGTCAGCCCCGCCACCGGCACCGCCAGCGTCCCGTCCAGCGTCAGCTCCGCCGTGGGCACCTTGCGCGTCCCCAGCTTGTCCTTCAGCCGGTTGATCTGGATGCCATTGAGCCGGCCCTGCGCGTCGCGCGTCTCCACGAAGAAGAGCGCCAGCCCCTTGCCGCCGGGGCCGTTGCCCGTGGGCCGCGCCAGCGTCAGCGCCATCTGCGCCGTCGTCGCGGACGTGAACCACTTCGTGCCGTACAGGCGCCAGCCCTCGGGAGACTGCCGCGCCTCCGTCAGCGTCAGCCCCACGTCCGAGCCACCCGTGCGCTCCGTCATCCACTGGCCCGACGTCCAGAACGTCGCCGGATCCCGCGACGTCAGGTGGGGCAGGGCGTGGTCGATGAGGGCCTGGTTGCCCAGCGACAGGAGCGAGCGCGCCGCGCCATCCGTCATCGCCAGCGGGCACGAGTAGACGTCCAGCGACGGCTGCACCAGGTAGTTCAACGCGAACTGGTGCACGCGGCTGAGCGCGCCGTTCTTCTGCTCGTAGGCCACCGCGACCAGGCCCTTCTTCGCGGTCAGCGCCTCAGCTTCCTTCCACAGCGGTGACACCTCGATGTGGTCGATGCGCTGGCCCCACGGGCTCCACTGCGTGAGCACGGGCTCGTTCAGCCGGTCGCGCTGCTGGAACTCGTAGAAGTACTTGCCTCCCAGCTCCCCCAGCTCTCGGAAGTCATCCTGGAGCGAGCGGAACATTTCCTCCGGAAGGGTGCGGGCGAGATAGCTCTGGAAGAACGTGTCGTCGTCGTACTGGTTGCCTAGACCGGGGGGCGCCTGGAAGAAGCTCATGGCCCGAAGTTAACACCGCTGACACGACGGTGGGGTACAGTGACCTCCCCCTCCCGCCGGAGCAGTGATGACCGACTTCTTCCGCAGGCCCCCACCTGGCCCAGGTCCGTCTTCCCCCGACGCGGAGCAGGACGACAATCGCAGCATCACCCCGCTGGAGACGCCCGCCGCGCCAGCGAACCCTGTCCTGTCCGCGCCGCCCCGTCCTCGCACGCCCCCCACCGCTGGCATGCCCCTGGGCGGAGAGCAGCGGACGGAGCCCACCCGCTCCAGGGCGGCGCAGCCCGCGCCGCTGCCGTCCGTCATCTTCGACCCGATGCCCCGCCCCCGCGTGCCGCCCGCGGGCGTGGCCCCGCAGGGAGCGCCGCCGCCCTTCACCGAGGAGATGCTCGACGTGCAGACCGAGCGGCGCACCGCGCCCCCCGGCC
>NZ_RAVY01000039.1:0-57081 GCF_003611625.1 Corallococcus sp. CA054B | reverse complement strand
GTGGCAGCAGGCGTGTCCTTGCCCTCGGCGCGTGCCTTCTCCGCGATGGCGTCTTCCATGTAGCCGATGAAGGCGGTCTCCAGGCTGTCCGCGTTCCGGGCCTCGATGAGCTTCTGGGGGGTGTCCGCCGCCAGCACCTTGCCCGCGTTCATCAGGGAGATGCGGTCGCAGCGCATCCCTTCGTTCATGAAGTGCGTCGTCACGAAGATGGTGACGCCCTGCTTGCGCGACAGGTCGATCAACAGCTCCCAGAAGCTGTCCCGGGCGACCGGGTCCACGCCCGACGTGGGCTCGTCCAGGATGAGGATCTGCGGCCCGTGCAGCACGGCGACGGCCAGCGAGAGCCGCTGGCGCAGGCCCATGGGCAGGTCTCCGGCCAACGCCTCCAGGTGCGCGCCCAGGCCGAACCGCTCGACCAGCTCATCGATGCGCGCCTTCGCCTTGTCCGGAGGCAGGTGGTAGAGCCGGGCGTGCAGGACCAGGTTCTGCTGAACGCTCAGCTCGCCGTAGAGCGAGAACGCCTGCGTCATGTAGCCCAGGTTCTTGCGCACCTCCATGCTGCCCGCGTCCACGGAGCTGCCGAAGAGCTTCGCCGTGCCTTCCGTGGGAGGCAGCAGGCCGGTCAGCATCTTCATGGTCGTGGACTTGCCGCAGCCGTTGGAGCCCAGGAAGCCGAAGATCTCCCCACGCTCGATGTTCAGCGTGACGTGGTCGACGGCAACGAAGGTCCCGAAGCGGCGGGTCAGCCCGTGGGCCTCGATGGCCAGCTCCGCGTTGCCCGGCGCGCGCGGCGGGATGGTGATCTCCTTGTGGCCCCGGCGCTTCTCTTCAGGCAGCAGCGCGATGAAGCACTTCTCCAGGTCCTGGGTCCCCGTGCGCTCCATCAGCTCCGCGGGCGTCCCCGTCGCCAGCACTCGACCCGCGTCCATGGCGACGATCCAATCCCACTGCTGCGCTTCGTCCATGTACGCCGTGGAGATGATGACGCTCATGCCGGGACGCCCGGCGCGGATGTCGTCGATGAGGGTCCAGAACTGCCGCCGGGAGAGCGGATCCACGCCGGTGGTGGGCTCGTCGAGGATGAGCAGGTCCGGGTCGTGCACCAGCGCGCCGCACAACCCCACCTTCTGCTTCATGCCGCCGGAGAGCTTGCCGGCGGGGCGCTCCGCGAACTTCCCCAACCCGGTGGCCGCGAGCAGCTCCGGGACGCGGACCTTGCGCTCCTCGGGGGTCAGCCCGAAGAGCCGGGCCATGAAGTCCACGTTGTCGTAGACGCTGAGCTCCAGGTAGAGGTTCTTGCCCAGGCCCTGGGGCATGTACGCGATGCGCGGCCCCACTTCGCGCCGGTGCCGCGCGTCCGCGATGTCCCCGTCCAGGACCATGACGCGCCCCTGCTGCATCTTCTTGGCGCCCGCGACCAGGGCCATCAGCGTGGACTTGCCCACGCCGTCAGGCCCCACGATGCCCACCCGGATGCCGCTGGGCACGTCGAGCGAGAGGCCGTCCAGCGCGACGGCCTTGCCGTAGCGGTGGGTCACGTCCTGGATGGAGACCACGAGCTGGCTTGGGGAGCCGGCCGGCGCCCCGGGAGACACGGATGAGACCATGGCGGGGCCCTCCCTTGTCGCCGGGCTAGTGGGGTTCGGATTCCGCCGTGACGACGTTCTGCAGCCGGGAAGGCCACGCCGCGTCAGGGTCCACCTTGACGTAGCCGACGCCGCGGATGCCGGTCTTGATGCGCTCGACGTAGCGGCTGGCCAGCTCCCGGGGGACCTGGAGCTTCAGGCGGAACACCAGCTTCTCCCGCTCGCTCTTCGTCTCCACCTGCTTGGGTGTGAACTGCGCTTCCGGCGACACGAAGGACACGTAGCCGGGGATGGAGCGGTCGGGCTCGAAGTCGACGGTGAGGCGCGCCTCGGAGCCGATCTTCACGCGGGCGGCCTCGCTCGCGGGCAGGAAGATCTCCATGAAGACATCCTCCAGGTTCACGAGCGTCAGCGCCGGTCCGCCGGGAGACAGCACCTCGCCGGGCTCGGCGAGGCGGTAGAGGACCCGGCCCGTCACTGGCGACTTGAGCGTCGCGTCGGCGATGCGCGTCTGAATCGTCGCCGCGTTGGCTCGCGCGACTTCAATCTCCTCCCGCGAGGTCTTCAGCGTGGCCTCGGCCTCCGCCAGGCTGGCCCGGGTGGTCTCCAGCTGGCTCGTCCGGACGTCCACGTCCCGCTGCGAGCCGGCGCCTTGCGCCACCAGCCTCCGGGCGCGCTCGGCCTCGATGGTGGCGAGCTCGATTTCACTCTTCTGTTTGACGATGCCCGCCTCGGCCACCGCCAGCTTCTCCTGCGTGGCCGCGAGGTTCGCGTTGGCCTCCGCCAGGCTGGCCTCCAGCGTGGTGGTGTCCAGCCGCACCAGCACCTGCCCTGGCTTGACGAGGTCGCCTTCGTTGACGAGCACCTCCCGCACCCGCAGGGGCTCCTTCGCGGAGACATCCGCCAGCTTCGACTCGATGCGGCCGTTGCCCGAGACGATTCCCTCCGGCAGCGCGGACTTCTTTCCCTTCCAATACTTGAAGCCGATGAATGCGAGAATCGCGAGGGCGACCAGCCCGATGATCCACTTGGATTTCCCTTTCGGCTTCCAGGGCATGGCGGAGTCTCTATGGCTTGACGGGTTGAGAGACCGTCTTGGTTTCTTGCTTCCGAGGCTTGGACAGCATGTCGCCCCAGTGGGTCCGCTGTTCCATCTCCGCCTGCATCGGCTCCGGCACGATGGGCTGATCGCGGCGGACCTCCCAGCCTCCGCCCAGCGCCTTGTAGAGGGCGACCAGGTTCGTGGCGATGTTGGAGCTCGTCTGGGCCAGGTTGTTCTGTTGTTCCAGGAGCGACCGTTGCGCGTCCAGCACGCGCTGATAGTCCACGGCGCCTTCGCGGTACTGCACCAACGCGAGCTCCACCGACCGCTGCGCGGACTTCACCGCGGCCTGCTGGAAGGTCATGGCCTGCTGGGCGTGGATGAACCCCGTGAGGGCGTCCGCCACCTCCTGGGCCGCCTTGAGCACCGTGTTGCGGTAGTTGACGAGCAATTGCTGGAACCGCGCGTCCTCGACACGCACCCCGTTCTTCAGGCGGCCGTAGTTCAGGAAGGGGAAGACGATCCGGGGGCCCACGGAATAGAAGAGGCTGCCCAGGGAGAAGAGATTGCCGGAGGCCGCGGCGCTGGTGCTCGCCTGGAGCCCGATGGTCCCGAAGAGGGAGAAGCTCGGATAGAGCTCCGCCTCCGCGATGCCAATCCGGGCGCACTGCGCGGCGGCATACAGCTCCGCGCTGCGGACATCCGGGCGCCGCCGCAGGATTTCAGCCGGCATGCCGACGGCCACCGTCGCGGGCGCCACCGGAATCTGCTTGGGGCCCGCGAGCAGCGCCTCCACCTCGCCCGTGGGCTGGCCCAGGAGCGTGCTCATGGCGTTGCGAGCCTGCTCCAGCCCGGCTTCCAGCTGGGGGATGGTGGCCCGGGTGCTCTCCAGCAGGGTCGCGGCCTGCGTCACATCCAGCTCCGAGGTGACGCCGTTGCTGAAGCGCGACTCGGCGATCCGGAAGCCCTCCTCCTGGAGGCGCACGTTCTCCCGCGCCTGCTCGATGAGCACCTCGAAGGTGCGGACCAGGACGTAGGTTCGCGCGACCTCCGCGGTGAGCGAGACGAGCGAGGACTGGTAGTCCGCCACCGACGCGAGCAGGCCCGCGGTCCCAGACTCCACGCCCCTCCGGTACTTGCCCCAGAAGTCCACCTCCCACAGCGCGTCGAAGCCCAGCTGGTACTCCAGGAAGTGCCGGTCGATGGAGCCCAGGTTGAAGTCGATGGGGTTGGCCGCGGCGGAGTTCTCACTGCGCCCCACCGCGGCGGCGCTGCCGACGAGGGCCTGGGCCTGCGGGTACTGCCGGCCGGTGAGGATGGCCAGCTGGGCGCGTGCTTCAACGATGCGCAGCCCTGAAATTTGCAGCGGCAGGTTCTGCCTGGCGGCGAGCTCGACGAGCCGGTCCAGCGAGGGATCGCCAAAGGACTTCCACCATTGGGTGTCGACCGCGGCCTGCGTCGACAGGCGCGGGTCGCCCTGGGTGCGCCACTCCCTGGCGACCGCGGCCTCGGGCCTCTTGAAGTCGGGACCGACCGCGCACCCGGAGAAAACGCCGAGCAGCGACATGGTGCCGACGAAGGATGCGAATCCCGGCTTCATCCCCTGCATGGCGCTGGCCGTCCCCCGCATCCGCGACACCTCGATGGGCGGGGAGATTCAACACGGGAGGCGCCGCGCGGAAGTGCTGCGCGTCCAAATGCCCTGGAGGGCAGTGCCCGGTGTCCGCTGGCCCAACCCCGACACGAACCCGGGGGCATGAGGGCTGTCACCTGCCGCATCCGGTAGCAACCCTATGTCCATGGCACAGGACACGCACTCGGAGCCCCTGAAGCGCAAAGCCTATGAAAAGGAGCTGCGCAAGCTCCAATCCCAGCTCTGCCAGCTTCAGGATTGGGTCAAGCAGGAGCAGATGCGTGTCATTGTCGTCTTCGAAGGCCGGGACGCGGCGGGCAAGGGCGGAACGATTCGCGCCATCACCGAGCGGGTCAGTCCCCGGGTGTTCCGCGTGGTGGCCCTCCCGGCGCCTTCGAGCCGGGAGAAATCACAGATGTACCTGCAGCGGTACGTGCCGCATTTCCCCGCGGCAGGTGAGATCGTGGTCTTCGACCGCAGCTGGTACAACCGGGCCGGAGTCGAGCCGGTGATGGGCTTCTGCACGCCCGAGGAACACGAGCGCTTCCTCATCGGCTGTCCCGTCTTCGAGAAGTACATGGTCGAAAGCGGAATCCTCCTGCTGAAGATCTGGCTGGAGGTCGGCAAGGCGGAGCAGGCGCGGCGGTTCGCGGCGCGCATTGACGACCCCTTGCGGCAGTGGAAGCTCAGCCCCATGGACATCAAGTCCTGGACGCGCTGGTACGACTACTCCAAGGCGAGGGATCAGATGCTGGCCGCGACGGACACGCCCTATGCGCCCTGGTACGTCCTGCGGTCCGACAACAAGAAGAAGGCGCGGCTCAACTGCATCCGCTTCCTGCTGGAGAAGATTCCCCATCAGCGCGTGAATCGCCCCAAGGTGAAGCTGCCCCGCCGCTCCACGCAGGGCGAGTACGACGACGAGGCTTCCCTTCAGGGGAGGCGCTTCATCCCTGAAAAGTACTGAGGAGGGCAGCGGGGTCCGTCACCTCGAGGTCCGCGCCGTGGCGGCGCAATCCGGAGGGCTGGCCCAACCGGTCGACGCCAATGACATAGGCGAAGTGGGCCGCCCGCGCGGCCGCGACGCCCGCGGGGGTGTCCTCGAAGAGGACCGCCTCGTCGCAGGTGACACCGAGCGCCCGGGCCGCCGCGAGGTAGAGCTCGGGGGGCTGCGTGGCTTCGAGCCGTGCGTCGAAGAGGTCCTCGATGCCGGCCGACCGGAGCATCTCCGCGCCGTGCCTGCTCGCGGAGACGGCCGCGGTCCGGAGTCCCTCGGCGCGCGCCGCCTGGACGTAGCGGACCGCTCCCTCATACGTCTCCACGCGCTCCTCCCGGAGCAGCTCCACCAGGAGCTCTCCCTTGCGGTCGTTCAGTGCGTGAACCGTGCTCTCCGGCAGCTCGATGCCGCGGGCGTCGAGGAACGCGTGGATGCCTTCCAGGGACGGCCTGCCATCGAAGCAGCGGCTGTAGTCGCGCACCAGGTCGAAGGGGATGAAGGGCTGCCCCGAGGACCGCGCGCGCTGCCGCAGGTAGTAGTCGCACAGCTGCTTCCAGGCCCTGGCATGGAGGCTGGCGGTCTGGGTGAGGACGCCATCCACGCTGAAGAGGCAGGCGCGCGCGCGTGGCGGGAGCCCCAGCTTCGTCCGTGCAAGGGGTGGCTGGCCCAGGAGGAAGACGTCCACCGCGTGGGCGAACCCGTCCTCCTCGTTGGTGCGGGTGACGTGGCGCGCGGAGCGTTGGACCTCGGGGCTGGCGTTGCCCATGGCGATGCCCAGGCCGGCGGTGTTCAGCATGGGCAGGTCGTTGGCCATGTCCCCGATGACCGCGATCTGCTCGAGAGGAAGCGAGAGGAGGCGCGCGGCCTCCCGCACGACCATTCCCTTGTTCGCCTCGGGGTGCGTGACGTCGAGGTAGTAGGCCGTCGAGCGCGCTGCGGACGCCTCGGCGCCCAGCCGCACGGCGAGCTCCGCCTCACAGCGCGCGACCCGCGCCGTGTCCTCGCTCACCCCGACGATCTTGATGGCGCCGTCGAGCACACCGTGCAGGTCCGCGACGACGGTCGGGTCGAACCCGACGTTGTTCCGCTCGCGCGCCACGCGGAAGGCGTCGCGGTCGCGCAGGAACCAGCCCGCCCCCTGATAGACCCAGACATCCAGGCCCGCCTGGAGCATGAAGTCGACGGCCTGACTGGCGATGGCGGGAGGCAGGGTCCGCTGTGCCAGCACCGTCGTGAGGTCGGGCTTGACGTACATGCCGCCGTTGAACGCGGCCAGGGGAGCGGTGAGGCCCAGCGGGGCCACCAGAGCGGCCATCCCACGCGGCGGACGCCCGCTCGTGAGGGTGAACATGACGCCGCTGTCGCGCAGCCGGGCCACGGCCTCGCGGGTTCGCGAGGTGAGGACCTTGTCCTTCGTCACCAGGGTCCCGTCGACGTCCGCGATGAGCAACTTGATGGTCATGGCTGCCTCCGCTCGCCCGCCGCCGTGACCGCACGCCGGGCGCTGCCAGTGACAGTGCGGTCCAAGGCTCAAGATGTCATCGCGACGCGGGCCGCACGCTCCTGCCCGGCGCCCGGAGGCAACCCCGTTGCCGAGCGCCCCACCGCCGGTTGCCGGCGCACCGGGACGCCCTCAGGTTTGGCTCCAGGGACGGGAGGAAGACATGCGGACGAAGGCAGGGCTCGGCGAAACCGCGCGAGCCATCGTTGCCGACGCAAAGGGCATCCTGGCGGCGGACGAGACGGTCTCCACGATCACGAAGCGCCTGACCGCGCGCGGAATCGAGTCGACCGCGGACAGCCGCCGCGCCTACCGGGAGCTGCTCTTCAGCACGCCCGGCATCGCCGGGTTCATCGGCGGTGTCATCCTGCAGGACGAGACGATCCACCAGGACAGCGCGGACGGCATCCCGCTGGCCAACCTGCTCGTGCGCCGCGGCATCATTCCCGGCATCAAGGTCGACGCTGGCGTCCGTCCCCTGGCCGGCGCGCCGGGAGAGTCCGTCACGGAAGGGCTCGACGGGCTCCGCGAGCGGCTGGAGCAATACCGCGAGCTGGGCGCGCGCTTCGCCAAATGGCGCGCGGTCTTCGTCATCCGCGATGGACGCCCCTCGGCGACGTGCATCCACGCGAACGCGCACGCGCTCGCGCGTTACGCAGCCCTCTGCCAGGAGCAGGGCCTGGTGCCCATCGTGGAGCCCGAGGTCCTGATGGAGGGAGCGCACGCGCTCGAGCGGTGTGAGGACGTGACGGGGCGCGTGCTGCAAGCGGTCTTCACCGAACTCTTCGTCGCGCGGGTGGCCCTGGAAGGGATGTTGCTCAAGCCGAACATGATCACCGCTGGCCACGGCTCCGCGAGGCAGGCCTCGGTGGAGGAGGTGGCGGAGGCGACGTTGCGCGTCCTGACGCGCCACGTGCCGCCCGCGGTCCCCGGCATCGTCTTCCTGTCCGGCGGACAGGACGCGGCCCTGGCCACGGAGCACCTCAACGCCATCAACGCGCTGGAAGGCCCGAAGCCCTGGACGCTGAGCTTCTCCTTCGGACGCGCGCTGCAGGACGAGGCGCTCGAAGCCTGGCGGGGCCAGCGCGAGCAGGTGCCCGCCGCCCAGCGGGCGTTCCTCCACCGCGCCTGGTGCGACAGCGCGGCGGTCCTGGGCAGCTACAGCGCGGCCATGGAGGGCGAAGCGGGCATCGCCCCGGCCGACTCAACGCTCCACACCCACCACTGATGGGAGGCATGTCATGGCACACCCCGAAGGAACGGAAGCGTCGGAGTATGGGTCGCCGTTGTCCGCCAGGGAGCACGGCCAGGGGCCCTCCGCTCCAGGCCGCGAGCGGACCCGGGGCGGGGGACCGCTCACCGCCAGGGAAGTGGAGTTGATGAACGCGTACTGGCGGGCGTGCAACTACCTGGCGGTGGGGATGATCTACCTCCAGGACAACCCGCTGCTGCACCGGCCCCTGCTGCCGAAGGACGTGAAGCACCGGCTGCTCGGCCACTGGGGCGCGAGCCCGGCGCTCTCGTTCACCTGGGTCCACCTGAACCGGCTCATCGTCGAGCAGAACCTCGACATCATCTTCGTGGCCGGGCCGGGCCACGGCGCCCCGGGCGTGCTCGGGCCGGCGTACCTGGAGGGCACCTACTCGGAGGTCTATCCGGACAAGAGCATGGACGCGGAGGGGATGCGGAAGTTCTTCAAGCAGTTCTCCTTCCCCGGGCACATCGGCAGCCACGTCACCCCGGAGACGCCAGGCTCCATCCACGAAGGCGGCGAGCTGGGCTACAGCCTCTCCCACGCGTACGGCATGGCCTTCGACAACCCGGACCTCATCGTCGCCTGCGTCGTGGGTGACGGCGAGGCCGAGACGGGGCCGCTCGCGACGGCCTGGCACTCGAACAAGTTCATCAACCCCGTGCGGGATGGCGCCGTGCTGCCCATCCTGAACCTCAACGGGTACAAGATCGCCAACCCGACCATCCTCTCCCGCATCAGCCAGGAGGAACTGGAGGCGCTGTTCGTCGGCTACGGCTACAAGCCCTACTTCGTCGAGGGCAGCGACCCGGCCCAGATGCACCAGAAGATGGCGCAGACCCTGGAGCAGGCCGTCGAGGAGATCCGCGCCCTGCAGAAGACGGCACGGCTGACGGACACCCCGACGCGTCCGCGCTGGCCCATGATCATCCTGCGCTCGCCCAAGGGCTGGACCGGTCCGAAGGAGCTGGACGGGCACAGGCTGGAGGGGAGCTGGCGCTCACACCAGGTCCCCTTCGGCGACGTGCGAGGCAACCCGGCGCACCTGAAGGCGCTCGAGGACTGGATGCGCAGCTACCGGCCCGAGGAGCTGTTCGACGCGGAGGGACGGCTGATGCCGGAGCTCCGGTCGCTCGCGCCCAAGGGGGCGCGGCGGATGAGCGCGAACCCCCACGCCAACGGCGGCCTGCTCCGCAAGGCGCTCAGGATGCCTGACTTCCGCGACTACGCGGTCAAGGTCGGCTCGCGCGGCACCACGTTGCATGAGAACACGAAACCGCTCGGCGAGTTCCTGCGCGACATCATGCGCGACAACCCGACGAGCTTCCGCGTCTTCGGTCCGGACGAGACCGCCTCCAACCGGCTCCAGGCCCTCTACGAGGTGAGCGGGAAGACGTGGATGGCCAAGATGGTGCCGGAGGATGCCGACGGGGGCTACCTCGCGCGGGACGGCCGCGTCATGGAGATGCTGTCGGAGCACACACTGCTGGGCTGGCTGGAGGGGTACCTGCTCACGGGGCGCCACGGCCTCTTCCACACCTACGAGGCGTTCGCCCACGTCGTGGACTCCATGTTCAACCAGCACGCCAAGTGGTTGGACATCAGCAAGAACCACGTGAAATGGCGGGCGCCCGTTGCCTCGGAGAACATCCTGCTGTCCTCGACGGTGTGGCGTCAGGACCACAACGGGTTCTCACATCAGGACCCGGGCTTCATCGACCTGGTGACCAACAAATCCGGCTCGGTCACGCGCATCTACCTGCCGCCGGATGCCAACACGCTGCTGGTGGTGGCGGACCAGTGCCTGCGCAGCACCGACTGCGTCAACGTCATCGTCGCGGACAAGCAGAAGCACCTGCAGTTCACCAGCATCGACGAGGCCGTCGCCCACTGCGCCAAGGGGTTCGGCATCTGGAAGCGGGCCAGCACGGACGAGGACGCGGAGCCGGATGTCATCCTGGCCTGCTGCGGTGACGTCGCGACGCAGGAGGCCCTGGCCGCCGCCTCCATCCTGCGCGCGCGCGCACCGAGCCTGAAGCTGCGCTTCATCAACGTCGTCGACCTGTTCAAGCTCCAGTCGTCGGCGGACCACCCGCACGGGTCCACCCAACGCGAGCTCCAGAGCCTGTTCCCGCCGGGCAAGCCCATCATCTTCAGCTTCCACGGCTATGGGTCACTCATCCACAAGCTGGCCTATCGCTACATCGACCACGAGGACCTGCACGTGCATGGCTACCGGGAGAAGGGCAACATCAACACGCCCTTCGAACTGGCCATCCTCAACGAGACGTCCCGCTTCCACCTGGTCATCGACGTCATCGACCGAGTGCCGGGGCTGAGCGCCAAGGCGGGGCACCTGAAGGAGGAGATGAAGAACGCCATCCTCGACAACCTGGCCTTCGCGCACGAGCACGGCCGGGACCGCCCTGAGATCGCGGACTGGACCTGGCCGGACTGAGAGGCCGCTCACGCATGGCGCGACCGGGCGCCATGCGTGGGCCTCGCGGCGGCTACTGCCCCAGCACGACGCGGAAGATGCGCTCGTTGCTGTTGTTGGGGATGCTGTCCTTGTCACCCTGGTTGGTGGTGGTCAGCCAGAGGTTGCCGTCCGGGGTCGGCTCCACGGTGCGCAGCCGGCCGTAGGTGCCGACGAAGAACTGCTGCACGTTGGTCAGGCTGGTGCCGCTGATGACCTCGCGGTAGAGGCGCGTGCCGCGGCCGCAGGCCACGTAGAGGACGTCGCGCACCACCGCGATGCCGGAGCACGAACCGTCCGCCGTGGAGTAGGTCTGCTTCGGCGCGATGTAGCCGGCCGTCGCGCAGCCGGAGCCGCCCTGGGACACCGTGCCCTCGCAGTTGGGCCAGCCGTAGTTGCCGCCCTTCTGGATGAGGTTGGTCTCGTCCATCACGGAGTTGCCGAACTCCTGCTGCCACAGGCGGCCCTGGGAGTCGAAGGCCAGGCCCTGCGGGTTGCGGTGGCCGTAGCTCCACACGTAGTTGCCGAAGGGGTTGTCGGACGGGACGGTGCCGTCGGCGTTGAGGCGCAGCACCTTGCCGGCCAGGTTGTTGATGTCCTGCGCGTAGGCGCCGTTCTGGGCATCCCCCGTGGACGCGTAGAGCTTCCCGTCCGGGCCAAAGCGCAGACGCCCGCCGTTGTGGAACTTGTTGCGGCCGATGCCCTGGAGCAGCACCTGGAGCGACGCGGTGTTGAGGGCGCCGTTCTCATACCGCAGCCGCACGATGCGGTTGTCGGTGGGGGAGGTGTGCATCACGTACAGCCAGCGGTCGGTGGCGAAGGTGGGGGAGAGCGCCAGCCCCATCAGGCCGCCCTCGCCGTCGGTGCTCTGCACGTTGGGGACGGTGCCCACGGACGTCTTCTGTCCCGTCGCCGGGTCCAGGCGGATGATGTTGTGCGCGTCGCGGCGGCTGTAGAGCACCGTCCCGTCCGGCAGGTTCACCAGGCCCCACGGGATGTCGTTGTCGGTGGCGACCTGGATGACGGAGCAGACGGCGTTCGCGCAGGCCTGACCGGTGGTGACCGTCACGGACGCGCTCTGGGCGGACGCATTGGCCTGGGCGTCGCGGGCGAGCACGGCGTAGGTGTAGGCCGTGTTCGCGGACAGGCCGCTGTCGACGAAGGTCGTCCCCGGCGGAGAGCCGGCCACCGTGCCAATCTTCACGCCGCCCCGGAACACGTCATACGCGCTCACGCCCACGTTGTCGGTGGACGCGGTCCAGTTCACCGTCACGCTGGTGCCGGACGCGGTGGCGGTGACGCCGGTCGGGATGCTGGGAGCCTGGGTGTCCGCCTGGCATTGCGGCGGGGTGATGGAGAGCGTGCCGCTGCCCTGGGAGACATTGCCCACCGCGTCCCGGGCATTCACATACAGGCCCCAGCTGACACCGGGGACCACGGTCAGCCCGGTGGACACCGTGGCGCCGGAGACGGACTTCATCAGCTGGCCGTCATGGTAGACGTCGTAGAAGGCGACGCCCTGGTTGTCCGTGGATGGCGACCAGGACAGCGTCGCCGAGTTGCACGTCACGTTGGACAGCGTAAGCCCCGTGGGCACGGTGGGCGCCTGGGTGTCGGCCGGAAACGACCACTGCTGGTTCGTCTGGGCGTTGCAGGTCCAGACGATGACCTTCGAGCTGTTGGCCGTGGCCTGACCGGACACGTCGAGGCACAGCGAGGTCGCCGTGTGGATCACCGCGCCGGCCGTGTTGCGGACCCATCGCTGGTTCGCCGTTCCATTGCAGGCGGCGATGACGGCCCGGGCCCCGGAGCTGGCGGTCTCCGGCTGGACGCACCACGAGCCACCGAATGCGCGGAGCTCGCCTTCCGGCGTGAAGAGGAACCGCTGGTTGTCCTGGCTGTGGCAGTCATAGATGTGGAGCTCCTGCCCCGCCGTCTGGCTGTTCTGCGCCACGTCGAGGCAGCGGCCGGACTGCACGCTGACGAGCCGCGAGCCGGCGACCACCGCGGCGGTCTGTGTCTGGAGTTCGGGCTCGTTCTCCGGCTTCTCTCCACAAGCAGTGACGGTGACCAGGACTCCGGCCAGTAGGTGACGAACATTCATTGAGATGCTCCTTTGCATTCCGCCTCTTTCACGGAATCCAGGAAGTGCCTCAAGTGAACTCTCTGGAACGCGTTGGCCGATGTTGAGCGGCTATCAACAGGCCCCCAGGTTCAATTGCCTGCCGCCGAAGTCGCTCTCACCGCCTCCGCTCGCAGGAGCCGCTCCGCGCGGAACCGGCGCAGGCGGCGGTTGCTGATGGTCAACCCGTCGACTCCGCCGGAGGCCGCCCGCGTGAACGTGACCGCGCCGAGCGAGCCGGAGAAGCGGTCTCCACCGATGGCCTCCAGCACCACCTCGTCCCGGCGCGGCCAGCGGATGGCCAGCTTCCCGTCCGCGACGCGCACCGTGTAGGTCATGTCGACCTCGTCGCTGCGGTACTGCCCCGCGAAGGCCGCCAATGCCGAAGCCGTGGGCTTCGGCTCGGTCACACCATGTCCAGGCCGCGATACCCCATCAAGCGGAGGCCGCCGCCGTAGCCCGTCACGGTGCCGTCGCTCAACCTGCCGGAGGTCCGCATCAGCGCGACCAGCGCCTGCCCACCGACGCGTGCGTCGAGCAGGTTCTGCTCCCACTTCAGCATGTCCCCAACCGTGGAGAACAGGTTGCCCGCGCCACAATGGGCGGAGTTGGAGACGCTGAGGCGCCAGCCACCGCCGTCGCGGGAGGTGTAGCCCCAGGCGCGCCGGGGAAAGAGCTCGGTGTGGTCTTCGCGGAAGCGGGTGTCAGTCATGCCGAGCGGCTTGAAGATCCGCTCGTGGGCGAACGCTTGCAGCGACTGACCGGAGACGCGTCGCACCACGACCGCCAGCAACGTGTAGGCGGCATTGCCATACAGGACCTCCGCGCCCGGTTCGAAGTTCACGCCACGTTGCCGGCTCAGGGCCCAGAGGATGTCTGCCTCGGTGGACACGTCATCGCCGCGCCAGCCCGCCAGGTTCAGCAGCTGTCCCTGCTCCCGCAGCCCGTTGGTGTGATGCATCAGGTGCGCGAGCGTGATGGCCTTCCCATACGCGGACAGCTCCGGCACGTACTTGCGGATGTCGTCGTCCAGCGAGAGCTTGCCCTCCTGCGCCAGCAGTCCAATCGAGAAGGCCGTGAACTGCTTGGAGATGGAGGCGATGGAGAAGACCGAGCGCGGCGTGACCGGAGCGTCGTGCTCCAGGTCCGCCATGCCGTAGCCTTGCGCGTAGTCCAGCACGCCGTCGCGTGAGATGCCCATGGCGCAGCCGGGTGCGGTCTTGCTCTTCCACTGCGAGAAGTGTGCATCCACCTGCTTGTGGCGGTCCCTGGGCAGGGCCGCCGTGACCGGAGCGGCCAGGGCGGGGGCACACGTGAGCGCGGCGAACAGGAACGACGACACGAGCAGCTTGCGCGGCATGGAGCGCTTCCAGGGCAAGGGGTGAACGGGGGCACCCTGCCTGCGCTGACGCCATGCTGGGGGAGTGTTCAGCCGGTGGGGCCGGGCCCGCGGTGAACGGGCACCGGCATGCGGCGAACGGGCGCCCGTCAGCGCTCGATGCGCTGGCTTGCCGCTACTTCTTGTCGCCGCGGCCCTTGAACAGCTTCTGGCCCAGGGTGAAGAGCACCACCAGCAGGGCGCCGGAACCCAGGCCCACCGCGGCGTTGATCACCATGGGCGCCAGCCCGCCCAGGACGCTGCCCACGCCCGGGACGCGCCCGGCCCACGCGGTGAAGGACTCCTCCGCGTGGTGCAGGCCGGAGACGCCGTGCACGAGGATGCCGCCGCCCACCAGGAACATGGCCGCAGTGCCCGCCACGGAGAGGAACTTCATCAGCCACGGCGCCGCGCTGAGGATTCCCCGGCCCAGGCCCTGCGCGAAGCCACTGCTCTTGCGGCTGAGGTACAGGCCCGCGTCGTCCAGCTTCACGATGCCCGCCACCAGCCCGTACACGCCCACCGTCATGATGAGGGCGATGCCCACCATGACCGAGACGCGGGTGGCGAAGTCCACCGCCGCCACGGTGCCCAGCGTGATGGCGATGATCTCCGCGGAGAGGATGAAGTCCGTGCGCACCGCGCCCTTTATCTTGTCCTTCTCCAGGGCGACCATGTCCACGGCCGGATCCTCCAGCGACTTGCGCAGCTCGGCGTGGTGCGCGTCGTCCTCCTCCTTGCCGTGCAGGAACTTGTGCGCCAGCTTCTCCGCGCCCTCGAAGCAGAGGAAGGCGCCGCCCACCATCAGGAGCGGGGTTACCAGCCAGGGCGCCAGCGCGCTGATGGCCAGCGCCGCCGGGACCAGGATGGCCTTGTTGACCAGCGAGCCCTTCGCCACCGCCCACACCACGGGCAGCTCGCGGTCCGCGTTCACGCCCGTCACCTGCTGCGCGTTGAGCGCCAGGTCGTCTCCCAGCACACCCGCGGTCTTCTTCGCCGCCACCTTCGTCAGGATGGAGACGTCATCCAGGATGGTGGCGATGTCGTCGATGAGCGCAATTAGGCTGCTGCCTGCCATGGATGTCTTCCGGGCTGGGGGGTGGGGACGTCACCCTGCTGCAGCGCGGATTAGCACAGCTGGAGGAGCCGCGCTCCAGTGACGGCGGGTCACCCTGCCGGGGCGACCTCCCACGGCAGCACCGCGGTGAAGGTGGCACCGCCGCCCTCCGTGGGCTCCAGGTGGATGCTCCCCCCATGCGCCTCCGCGATGTGACGGGCCATCCACAGCCCCAGCCCGAAGCCGCCGTGGTGATTGGCGGAGCTGGCACGCTCGAAGCGCCCGAAGATGCGCTCCTGGTCCTCCGGCCCGATGCCGGCGCCATGGTCCCGCACCGCCAGGCTCACCCGGCCCTTCGCGCGCGCCACGGTGACCTCCACGGGCCTGCCCGTCCCGAACTTGAGGGCGTTGTCCATGAGGCTGTCGAGCAGCTGCTCCAGCCTCGCGCGGTCGTAGCTCCCCACCACCGGCAGGGGCGCCTCCAGGGTGAGGACGCAGTTCGCGTGCAGGGCCTTCGGCCGCCACCGCGCCACGACCGTGGACGTCAGCTCCGCCAGGTCGACCTCCTGTCGTGAGAGGTCCAGCGGCCCGGTGACGAACTCCGCCAGGTCGACCAGCTGCTCCACCAGGCGGGTCAGACGCTGGAGGCTCTTCTCCGTCGTTCGCGCCTTCTGCCGCGTGGACTCCGGGCTTGCGTCCGGCGGCAGCCGCTCCAGGCCGCGCACCAGGGACTGGAGGCTGAGCGACAGGGCGCTCACGGGCGTGCGCAGCTCATGGCTGGCGAGCCGTAGGAAGTCGTCCCGCGTCCGCACGGACTCGCGCAGCGAATCCTTCTCCATCTCGTTGCGGACCACCTCCCGGCGCACGCGGGCCATGTCCAGCTGGGTGCGCACCCGCACCAGCAGCTCGCGCGCGGAGAAGGGCTTCACCAGGTAGTCATCCGCGCCGCTTCGCAGGCCCTCCACCGTGGCCTCGTCGCCCGCCCGCGCGGACAGCAGGATGATGGGGATGGCGCGCGTGCGTTCGTCGGCACGCAGCTCCCGCACCAGGCCAAAGCCATCCAGCACCGGCATCATCACGTCGGAGAGGATGAGGTCCGGCGGCCGGACGCGCGCCTGCTCCAGCGCCTCCTGCCCGTTCCTGGCGGCCTCCACGTGCGGGAAGACATGCTTGAGCAGACCCGTGACGTAGGCGCGCAGGTCGGCGTTGTCATCCACCAGCAGGATGCGGGACCGCGCGAACTCCGCGGAGACTTCAGGAGAGCGCGACGCGGATGCGAGCGGCGCTCCGGTGTCCGTGGCGCTGACGTCCGTGGACCAGCGGCGCGCCTCCTCCACGAAGGGGATGGCGCCCGAGGGGACCGGCCCTGGCCGGAAGGTGTGGTCGACGCGCTCCGGGGGCAGGTGGTCCGTCCCCCGCGGCAGCCGCAGGGTGAAGGTGGTGCCCCTGCCCAGCTGGCTCGTCACCGCGACGCTGCCTCCATGCAGCTTCACCAGCTCCTGCACCAGCGCGAGCCCGATGCCCGTCCCCTCGTGGCTGCGGCCCTGGGTGACACGGACGCGGTAGAAGCGCTCGAAGACGCGCGGGAGTTCTTCCTCGGGGATGCCCACCCCCGTGTCCTCCACGCGGAGGACGGCCTGCGCGTCCTCCCACTGGAGGCTCACGCGGATCTCCCCGCGGTAGGTGTACTTCACCGCGTTGGAGAGCAGGTTGAAGACAACCTTCTCCCACATCTCCGGGTCGACGTAGAGGGGCTCGGGCAGGGGCGGACAGTCCACCACCAGCCGCAGGCCCGCGCTCTCCACCGCGGACTGGAAGGCGCTCGCGAGGTTCGTGGTGAAGACAGACAGGTCCACGGGCACGTAGCGGGCCTGCGCCCGTCCCGCCTCCATCCGGGAGAAGTCGAGCAGGGTGTTGACCATCTTGTAGAGCCGCAAGGCATTGCGGCGCACCAGCTCCAGCGGCTCTCCCTCCAACGACTTCGGCGTCCCCGCCAGCGCGTCCTCGATGGGGCCGAGGATGAGCGTGAGCGGGGTCCGGAACTCGTGGCTGACATTGCTGAAGAACGCCGTCTTGGCCGCGTCCAGCCGGGCCAGCTCCTCCGCCCGCTGCTTCTCCTGCTCATAGGCGCGGGCGCTGGCGATGCTGGCGGAAAGCTGCCGCGCCAGCAGCTGCAGGAAGCCGCGGTACTCGCCGTCCATCGTGCGCAGGGGGCTCAGGCCGGCCACGAGCACCGCCGTGGTGTCCGTCTCCACGCCCATGGACACCGGGAGGACGAGCGCGCGCGTCGTGGGCTCCGGCCAGGGCCCGCCGGGAAGGGGCCCGAAACGTGGGTGGAGGTCCTTGAGCAGGACCTCCTGTCCCACTCCCGTGACGCTCGCGAGCGGCCAGGAGGACGTGTCGTCCAGCGCCAGCGCGGCGGGGGCGGCGCTCCCCCCACGCTCCAGGCCCGCGCAGCTGACCAGGCGTGCCTGCTCCGCCTTGACGACGTAGAGCAGCGCGAAGGGCACGTCGTACGCCGCCTGCGACAGCACCTCCTCCAGCGAACGGAAGATGTCCTCGACCTTCTTGTCCAGGGCCATCCGGATGGACAGCTCCCGGAGGATTCCCAGCCGGCGGTCACCCACCACCTGCCGGGTCGTCTCGCTCGCGATGGCGAAGAGGCCGGCGATCTCTCCCGACTCGCCGATGGTCGGGTTGTAGGACCAGGTGAAGTAGGACTCCTCCCGCAGGCCCCCGGGGCGGCGCGCGAAGTTGACGTTCCCGTCTTCGATGTAGATGGGCTCGCCCGTGTCCTGGGCGCGTTTGATCAACGGCCCCAGCTGGGCCCACTCCTCGATGAGCGCCTCGTTTCCGCGCGCGCCCAGCGTCTCGGGATGCTTCGCCCCCAGGATGGGCCGGAACGGGTCGTTGTAGAGCATGCGCAGCTCGGGACCCCAGAAGAGGATGATGGGGTAGGGCGAGCGCAGCATCGTGCTGACGGACGTCCTCAGGGACTGGGGCCAGTGCTCGAGCGGGCCGAGCGAATTGCTGGACCAGTCATGGGCCCGCATCAGGGCGCCCATCTCACCGCCGTGCTGGATGAAGGGCTCCTCGCGTCCCTCGCGGCGAGGCGTGTCCGGCACCCCGGTTCCGCTGGGATCCGTCGCGCGCGAGAAGGTCGAGGAGCTCATCGACCAAGGTCGTTACCACACGGCTCCGGGGCCGGGCGGAGCGCGTGGGCGGAAGGTTGACCCCTCGACGCAGGCCCTGGAGGGCGAGCAGCCAGCCACCCCGTGTGTGGCTACGTACGGGAGTGGCCCCGGCGCGCGGCGTCCACGCTCCAGATGCCGGAGCCGTGAGCAGCGATGTAGAAGAAGACGAAGCAGTAGAGCGCCGCGAGTTCGCCCTTGTTCAGCATGGGGTTGAGGTTGCCCCCGTTGGGGATGACGTGCCCCATGAAGAAGGCGACGGCCATCGTGCCGCTGGAGATGAACGCCGCGGGCCCGGCGAACAACCCGAGCGCCACGAGCAGGCCGCCCAGGAACTCGATGCCTCCCGCGCCGTAGACGATGAACGGCGGCGCTCCGGCGGGCATCCCTCCGAACATGCCGAAGACCTTCTGCATGCCGTGCAGCATGAACATCAGCCCCGCGGCGATGCGGAGCAGGGCGTAGATGCGTTCAGCGTGGGGCCGCAGGAATCCCATGGTGTTCTCCAGGCGCGTGCCGGGGGATGGAAGGTCCCGGCACGCGCCCGTGAACCATAACGGCGGGCCCGTGTCCACGCCGCGTACGGGCCCGGAAACCCTACTTGCTGCTCTGGACCACGGTCTCGTCCACGATGGTGAGCTTGTCCACCGCGCCCGTCATCCCGATGTGCGTGAAGGCGCTGTAGGGATAGGCGCCGTCATCGAGCTGCTCCACGAACTCGATTTCATCGCCCGTCACCTGGCGGCCATCCTCCAGGGTCACCGTGAACGCGCCTTCCTGGAAGCGCACGCGCCAGATGCAGGCACCCATGCGGCCCGCGCCCGTGGTCACGCCGAAGCCCTCCACGCCGAAGTACGTGTCCGGGTGGCGCATGCGGTCCATGTACGCCCAGATCTGCACGGAGGACCACTCCCACCAGCGGTGCGGGAGCATGAAGGCCACCATCTCGCCCTGGTTGCGCACGTTGATGGCGTAGGAGGAGCCGCCCGGGCTTCCGGTGAACGTGGGCAGCATCCGCATACCGCCATCGGGGTTGCTCGGGTCCGGGGCCAGCGACAACGTGCTGATGACCTGGTCCTCGTTGCGGCCGTAGTACCGGATGCCCTCATCGCTCGCGCCGAAGTCCACGATGGACTTCTGCCGCCAGCTCTCGGCGCGGCCCATGACGCCGACGACGCCGTCCTTGTCCAGGCTGTTCAAGCCGGTGACCACCAGGCCCTCGTCGGTGGACTTCAGCGCCGCGTTGCCCGTGCCACAGTGGGTGATGCCCTCGAAGCGCTGCACACAGTTGCGCGGGGCCGCCATGACCTCCTGCGACGCGGAGGCGGCCTTGGCCTCCTCCTGCGAGGGGTCTCCCTGGCAGCCCGCGAAGACTCCCACCAGCGTGGCCGTCAGCAGCCGGCCCACGAACATTCCTGCTCGCATCATGGACATCCATTCCTCCTTGGGGTGGACAGCGGAGGCCAGATGTCTGCAATGGACAGACCATGACGCCCAACCGAGACAGTCACTCGGATGGCAATGATTGCCGTTCGGCGGCTGTGACGGTTCAGGTCACAGGAATACTGGTTTTGTGGCGTTTCCGGTTATTTCTGTCGCAGCCCGTCATTCTTGACGCCCAATTGGTTTCGCGCCGCGTCGATGGTTTCGAGCAAGGCGATGCTGTGTTGCAGCGGATGCAGGGGTGACTCGGTGCGTCCTTCGGCGATGTGGAGCGCGACAGCGGCCGCCTGCCAGGCGAGGCCCTCGCTGCCGTGGATGCCGGACGGGTCGGTCCAGCGCAGCCGCTGGTCCGACCGGGCGGCCTTCAACGTGAAGCCGCTGGGGGTGAAGAAGCGCGAGTCAATCTGGAGGCGCGCGTGCGTCCCCGCGATGACGGCCTCCTGGGGTGTCTCCGCGAAGAGGGTGGTGTGCAGCAGCGCCTGGGCGCCCGTGGGGTACGTGAGGACGAGGGCCGCCTGTCCATCCACGCCTGTCTCGGTGAGCGAACCCGTGGCGTGCACGTGCGGCGGCGGGCCGAGCACGAGGTGCGCGAGCCAGATGGGATAGATGCCGATGTCCAGCAGCGCGCCACCGCCGAGCGCGGGGTTGAAGACGCGGCCTTCGGGGTCGAAGTCGAAGCAGCCCCCGAAGTCCGCCATGACGAGCCGGACGTCGCCGAGCACGCCGTCGTGCAGCAGCCGTTCGATGAGCAGGGTTTGCGGGAGGAAGCGCGACCACAGGGCTTCCATGGCGAAGACGCCCGCGGCGCGAGCGGCCCGGGCGACGTCGCGGGCCTCGCCAGCGTCGAGCGCGAGCGGCTTCTCCACGAGGACGTGCTTGCCGGCGGCGATGGCGAGCAAGGCCTGTCGCTTGTGTTCGCTGTGGGGAGACGCGACGTAGACGATGTCGACGTCAGGGTCCGCGACGAGCTGCTCGTAGGACTCGTGGACGCGCGGGACGCCGTACTGCGCGGCGAAGCGCCGGGCGCGCTCGGGGTCACGCGAGGCCACCGCATGGACGCGCTGGTCGGTGTGCCGGTGCAGGGCCCAGACGAAGCCCCCGGCAATCCGCCCTGGCGCGAGCACGCCCCAGCGCAGCACGGGTCCTCCGCGCAGGGGGATGGCTTCGACGTGGGGGAGGGTGCTGGGGAAGGCGCTCACGGTCCAAACTCTAGCCGGGGGACGCCGGAAGCGGATGGAGTAGGGTGCGCGTCCGATGTCGCTCCCGCTCGTGCACATCTACTGCGACGGCGCCTGTTCGCCGAACCCCGGCCTGGGAGGCTGGGGCTCCATCCTCATAGCTCCCGAACGCAATGGCTACCGCAAGGAACTCCAGGGCTCGGAGGCGGACTCCACCAACAACCGGATGGAGTTGACCGCGGCGCTCGTCGCGCTGAAGGCCCTGAAGACGCCGTGCCGCGTCCAGGTGTTCACCGACTCGAAGTACGTGTGCAACGCCTTCGCGGAGAAGTGGCTGGACACGTGGCAGGCCAATGGCTGGCGCACGTCGGGCAAGAAGGCCGTGTCCAACGCGGACCTGTGGCGCGAGCTGCTGGAGGCCGTCCGCGTTCATCAGGTGACGTGGCACTGGGTGCGGGGCCACTCGGATGACGTGGAGAACAACCGCGCGGATGCGCTGGCCGTGGCGGCCCGGCTGGAGCTGGCGGCCCGGCTCGGACGGTAGCCCCAGGGCGCTCGCGGAAGGGTCCGCTCGTCCAGCGAAGCGAGCGCACGGGCCATCCGTGCGGTGCCTGGTTCATTCCGGGCGTCGTGCATCGAGGTGCAGCAATGCTAGTGCATTCGGCAGGGCCGCGCCTTCCGCTGTGTTGTCGAAGACGCACCACACCCGGCGACCGGCCTGCTCGTGTCCCGCTATCTCCACGGCCAGGGCCTCCAGGAACGTCTGGGAATATTCGGAGTAGTACATCTTCGGTGAGCCATGCAGCCGGTAGTAGACGACCTCCGCGTCTGGCGGCTGGGGCGCGCTCACCGCGGGCGGATCCGCTCTCACGTAACGGATGCGTGCGTCGTCCAGCACCTGCCGGGCCTCGTCCGTGAACCAGGTCCGGTGCCTGGGCTCGCACACGACGTCCACCGAGGTCCGCTCCCGCAGGGACTGGAAGAACGCGCGGGCCGTTTCAGGCTCGTGCTGGAGGCTGGGCGGCAGCTGGACCAACAGGCACCCCAGTTTGACATCCAGGTGACCCGCCTCGCCCAGGAAGCGCTCGAGCGGCTCGCGTGCGTCGCGCAAGCGCAGCTCATGGGTGATGACCTTGGGGACCTTCACCGCGAAGCGGAACGTCTCCGGAACGCTGTCGCGCCAGCGGGCGTAGGTGCCGGGCCGGTGCGGCCGGTAGAAGGAGGAGTTGATCTCCACTGCGGGAAGGACGCGCGCGTAGCGCTCCAGGTGGGTTCCCGTCGTGGGGAAGTGTTCACCCACCGCGCTCGACAGGCTCCAGCCGGCACAGCCGACCCGGCAGCGCTCGTGAGAGGGGTTCGAAGGTCCGTGTCGCACCCGGAGAAGCTAGGCACGGACCGGCACGAGGCTCACCCTCACCCGCGCCGGACCTTGAGGCCGGGGTGCCAGCAGTCGGCGAAGACAGCGTCCAGGGGTGACGCTGACCCGGCACCTCTTCGGAAACGCCATGGGAATAATTCCAGACGCGGTCGTAACAGCAGGGCAACGCCCACTCATTGAGAGGTTTCACACCATGAAGCGCTTGTCCCTGTTCGCGGCACTGACCCTCCTGTTGACGACCCTGGCCTGCGGCCCCGCCGATGAGATGGCTTCCGAAGCCGGGTTCGAGACCCAGCAGGTGGAGCAGGCGGCGACACAGTCCGCGGGCTCCACGTCGGAGGAATTTCCGCCCATCCACTGTGCCAACCGGATGGTGGCCTTCTCTGTGGGGTGTACTGGCACCGGCTGTGACAACGTGTCGATGAACTGCCGCGACATTCCATCCAACGCCGGGTATGGCAGCAAGACCTGGACGCGGTCGTTCTCCGAGGAGACCACGACCCCCACTCTCTGTCCTACGAACTACTGGGCGACGGGCGTGTCCTGCACGGGAAGCTTCTGCGACAACGTCTCGCTGGAGTGCACGAACATCACCGGGCGCACCCCGGTGGACTGCTACTGGTCCAACTGGATCTCCGACGAGACCGCCCCCTTCCAGGCCCCCGAGGAATACTTCATCCGGGGCGCGAAGTGCCGGGGCTGGTACTGCGACGACATCAGCCTCTATTACTGCAAGATGGGCTGAGTGACGGCGGACCCATTCCAACGCCACCGTGCGAGCGGACAGACTGGGCTCCTTCGAGTCCGAAGGGGGAGCTGTCCTTGAATCTTTCGTCTGTCCGCCGTGCGCTGGGGTTCGCGTTCGACCAGGTGGGCATCACGCTGGAGGACTCCAGGGCCGTAGCCAAGGGCACCGCGAGCGCGGTGGAGTCGGTGATTGGCGTGGGCGTGGCCGGAAAGTTCGGCTTCCTGCGCCGCATGTTCGTCAGCGCCAGCGCGAGCAACGGCGCCCGGAGCTACGGCGTGGAGGCGGCGGCCCAGAGCGTGGACATCGTGGACTCGGAGGTCTTCAGCGGCGGAGCCACGCTGTCCGCGGCCCTGCACGCGGAGACGCCCGGCGTGTTCGTGCGCTCCAGCCGCCTGAAGGGAACCGGCACGGGGGGGACCTTCGGCATCTACGCGGACTTCCCGGCTCCGGCGCCTGGGGTTCGCATGGGCGTCGACCAGTCCTCCATTGAAGGCTACGAAACGTCCGTGTACCTCAAGGCGGGGAGCACGGCGCGGCTGGGCCACGCGAAGCTCTACGGCGGGGTCTTCATGGAGCAGGGCGCGAGCGCCTTGTGCCTGTTCACCTTCCAGACCGTGCAGCAGGACACCCTGCCCGTGGACACCAACTGCCTGTGACGAGCCCGCGCATGGCCCCCTGTCCGGCGCGGCCTCCTAAGGCACGGCGCAGCCGCTGTCGTCACAGGCGGCGGTGACCTTCTGGGGTGCGGGCCGCTGCTCACCGGACACAGGAGCAGCCTGGGCCTCGAGCAGCAGGGTCTGCAGCTCGGCGCCCAGCTGCAGGTCGTCGTGCATGCCGAAGACCTGCCGGCGAAGCCGTCCCTGCGCATCAATGAGGACCGTCGTCGGCGTTCCCTGCATGGCATACGCCCTCATGGTCCGCGGGATGGGGTCGCCACCTTCGCCCGGTGCGTCCACGCCCACCGGGAACTTCACCCGGTACTCGTGGAGGAACGCCCGCAGGGACTCGAGCTTCATGGCCTCGTGGTGCTCGAAGACCGTGTGCAGCCCGACCACGACGAGCGGCGCGCCCGCGAAGACTTCCGCGACGCGCTGTGCCTGCGGAATGCCCCGGGCGACACAGCCCGGGCAGAGCATCTGGAAGGCGTGGAGGAGGATGACCTTGCCGCGGAGTCGCTCCAGGGTGAGTGGCTCTGGCGTATTGAGCCAGTCGGTCGTCCGCCAGGCCGGTGCGGGGCGCGGTGTCATCAGAAGTCCCCGTCCTTGACGTAGGGGTGGGCCCAGAGCGTCACCTGCAACAGGCACGACTTGACCCACGCCGCATGCATCTTCTCCACGTCCTCCGCGGAGTGGCCCTGCTCGGCCAGGAAGGGGCGCAGGGTGAAGGTCACCGGGAAGATGAGCGCGAACAGGTTCCGGAAGGGAACGAGGTCCGTGGAGGGGGCTCCGTCGGTCTTGTTCTTCCCGACGCGGTGATGGCGCAGGCCGATCTCGTGCTGGTAGTCGAGCCAGGCCTGGTCGTACCGGGCGCTCGACGTGTCGAGGATCCACTGGCCGAAGCGCTTGCGGACGGAGGTGAGGTAGTCCCCCAGGGGCTTGCCGTCCGTCTTCCCGCTGAACGAGGCGAGCAGGTGCGGCTGGCTCCCGACGAACCCATACCAGACGTCGAGGATGGCCTCGACACGCCCCTTCACGATGTCGTGCGACCTGCGGAGGGCCTTCACGTCCTCTTCGCCGAACAGGACGCTGGCCTTCATCTGTTCGAAGTCGTTGAGGGAGACCGGCGAGCGCGAAACGGACGCGGTGCCATGGGTATAGCCGGGGATGTTGCTCATTGTGTTTCTCCTGCTCGGAGCAGAGCTCCGCCGTTGCCGTCGGCCGGAAGGGCCGCGGAAAGCCGTGTTCATTCGTGTTTGAGACTTGGAGACGTCAGGCGCGACGCATGAACTGCTCCCAGACCTCGCGTCGCGCCGACTCCGCCGCGAGCTCGTGTTCCGGGCAGTCGATGCGCAGCTGCTCACTCGACAGGGGCGCGTCCACGAAGGCGCAGTGATGCGGAGACGCGCCCGGGCGCACGTTCGGGCGGAAGTGCGTGCAGGTCACGCACATGCCGGTGACCGGAACGAGCCCCTGCTCCTGGAGCATCCGGATCATCTTGACGATGCCGGCGAAGAACGCGCGCTGCTCCTCTGGGGAGAGGTCCGCGACCGCGTCCGCCATGAACTCGGGCCACGAACGCGCGCGAGCCCCGAGGGATGCGCCCGTGGCCGTGGGCGTCAGGAGGCTGGCGCGCGGGTGCCTCGGATCCGCGGAGCGGGTCACGAGCGCCTTCTCGACGAGGACGCGGACGGAGTCGCTGATGGTGGGAAGCGTCACGCCAAGGCGCTCGCTCAACTCCTTGCCGGTGAGGGGCCCGCTCGCGACCAGCGTGGCGAGAATCTGTCCCTGCGTGGCGGACAGGCCCGCTCCATTCGCCTGCTGCCATGACTGCTGCTTCATCGCGAGCCCGATCTTGTGGAGCCCTGTCGCGATGCGCGCGGAGATGGGTTCGCTGTTCTCGTCGAAGTATCCCGGTCGCTTCCCAGTCATGCACTTGATCTAAGTTAGGACTCCTAAGTTGTCAAGGCGACCGGGTGGAGCCGTTCGTGTGGCAGAGTCCCCCCGCTTTGCATTCCTTCGCGTTCACCCGCCGGTTCCGGGCCTGGCACTTCGTGCTCGGAGCCTTGTTCATCTACACCGTGGTCTGTGTCTGGAGCGCCTTCCGGGGAGGGGTGTTCGCGTTCCACGACCTCGCGCTCCTGAACGACCTGTTCTCGAACGCGGTGTACCGGGGCCGTCCCTTCTGGGTGACGGACATGGACCTCAACCACCTCACGGTGCACTTCACCCCGACGCTGCTGCTGCTCACGCCGCTGTTCCTGCTCAGCGATTCGCAGTTCCTGTTCATCCTGCTGGGGCTGGTGGCGCTGTACGCGGCGGTCGGGCTCCAGGTCTGGTTCTTCGAGCGAATGATCGAGGAGCGGGAGCTGCTCCCCGCCGCCTGGAGGCCGTGGGTCTCTGTCGCCTTCATGCTGTATCTGGCGCTCAATCCGTTCGTGAAGACGGTCGCGCTCTCCGCGCACTTCGAGGTGTTCTTCCAGCTGGGCTCCACGGCGGTGCTCGTGATGCTCCTGCGGGGCGCGCGGATGCGGTGGGTCGTGCTCACGGCGCTGCTCACGTTGGGCGTGCGTCCGGATGGCGGCCTCTTCCTCGCGTTCCAGTCGGCGGCATTGCTGCTGCTGCCGGCCGTGGCGCGTCCTCCGCGTGCGGTGCTCACGCGCAGGGCGCTCGGGGTGTCCGCGCTGGCGCTCGGCTATCTCGCGCTCTGTGTCGCGGTGGTGCTGCCGGCGCTCGGGACGCCTTCAGGCACGCGGTTCTGGTCGCACTACGGCAGCACGTGGGGGCAGGTCGCCTTCACCGCGCTGGGCGACCCCGGCCGGGTGGTGCATGACGTGGCCACCAGCGGGCTGGTGGTCTTCCAGCGCAGCTTCTGGTGGCTCCAGTTGCTCTCGCCCGCGGCCACGCTCGTCAGCACGATTCCGGGCACCTTCTTCTTCATGGCGGATGCGCCGGACAAGCGCCTCCTCTGGTTCTACAACTCAGCCTTCCTGCTGCCGGGGCTGGGCGTGTGCGCGGCGGCGGGCTTCGGGAGGCTCGCGGAGGCGTGGAAGGGCGTGCTCGCGCGTGGGCGGGTCCCCGCCTGGGCCGCGACGGCGCCCGCGCTGTTGCTCGCCGTGCTCGCGCTCCTCCAGGTCGCGCGCTTCGACCGAACCATCGGGTCTCCTCCGCTGCGCCCCATGCCCCCGGTGGATGGAGACTTCCGCCAGGCGTTCGAGCGCCAGGTCCAGGCCTGTGCCTCCTGGCGCGCGGTGGCCACGGATTTCCGCTCCATCGTCTTCGTGCCCAACGGCTACGACCGCTTCCTCCTGCATCACTATGAGCGGGCGCAGGTCGTGCTCGTTCCCCCGCGCGTGGACACGCTCCTCCTGGGAGCGGCCTCACGGGAGGCGTTGCTCGACGCGCTCCAGGGGGACTCCCGGTTCGAAGAGGTGGCGGACCCGGGACCGGTCCGCGTCTTCGTGCGGAAGGACGCGCGCGGCTGCGGTTCGTGAGGCGCTTCAAGGAGGGGCGGTGGACGGAGGGGGCACATCCGAGGTCCAATCACGGCCGTCATGACTCCAGACGAAGTGCAGAGAACCCTGGCGGATGCGGAGCTGGTGCCGTGCGCGGAGTTGTCCCTCGCGGACGCCCGGAGGATGGTGGAGGGCTTCCTGGACGCGGACGTCCCCGCTCTCGTCCACCGTGAGGCGTGCAGCAAGGTCGGCTGCTCTCCGAAGTTCCAGGTGCTGGTGCGGCCCGAGGATGGGCCCCGGGTGGCTGCCCTGCTCCAGCAGGGGTGGCTGGAATCGGTGCGCCGCGAGGGGCTGGTGCCAGAGGGGACGACTCCCCGCCTTATGCCCGCCGCCCCGTCAGAAGCCGCCGAGGAAGAGGGCGAGCCGCCCTGCCCGGCCTGCGGAACGGCCGCCCCTCTGGTGGCGGGCGCCTGTAGCGACTGCGGCCTCCAGCTCGAGTAGGCGGGCGTGAGCTGTCTGGGAGGTGAAGTCGGGATGACTGGATTCGAACCAGCGACCTTGCGCGCCCCGGGCGCACGCTCTCAACCAGGCTGAGCTACATCCCGATGGGTTTGAGTCCTCGAGGGAGGACCCGGACATGACCGAGGCCGGGTCCCCCCTCGGGAGCCCGGCCTCTTTCCATGCCCGTCCCGGTGTTACCGGGTGGCGGCGTGGGTCAGGTGCCGGGCGGACAGCCGTGGAACGAGGCGATGGCCAGCTCCAAGCTGTCTGGAGTGGGCTCCATGTCGGTGGGGCGGTTGGGGCTCGGCTCGTCGCGCTTCGTCATGGGCATCACACTCCTTTCGCGTGGAGCAGGGACGCGGCGGAGCCTCCGTCCTGACAGAGCTGCTTCCGCCAGCTCCGCTTTTCGATGCACCGGACGTTGTCCACGTCCGCGAGCGTCTTCAGATACCGGCCCAGGTCGAGCAGCTCCGTGTCGTGCTCCTCGCCCTCGTATTCCCGGACGTAGATGGCGTTGCCGTGGTTGTGGATGCACTTGGCCGGCGTGTCATCGACAATCAGGACGCGCTCCAGCCGGTAGCCCCGCCGCTTCACCTTGCGCAGCTTCTTGACCCAGCCGTAGTGCACATCCGGATCGAGAAACCCGTCCCGCTGGACGCCGGCCCGGTCGAGCCCATACGTGCACCGGCTCCGCCCCCAGACGAAGTCCAGTTCGAGCTCTGGCGGGACGATCCGCTTCACGAGCTCCGCCACGTACTTGTCCGCCCCCGCTGACCAGATGGCCAGCCGGAAGTGGGCGGCGCACTCCCGCAGGAAGGGCTCCAGGTGCGGACGCACGTAGACGAAGTAGCCCAGGGCCTGGAAGTCCGCCTCCCGGGCCAGGGGCTTCTCGCTTGCGTGGACCAGGGTCTCATCCAGGTCCAGGATCAACAGGATGCTGTCCGTGGGCGCCGTCACCGGTGGGTCTTCTCCCTCCCGGTGATGACGCAGCACGGCTTCCGGAAATGACGACGCGGCGTCACTGTACGCCGGGCGCTCGGAACACCTGGCCGTTGCGGCCTTCGAGCACGAGGCTGGCCTCGTCCGTGCTGCCCACGCGCAGCTCCACGCGGGGCTGGCCGCGGCGGTCCACCAGGAGCAGGCCCGGTGAGCCCTCCTCATCCGCGCCCAGGATGGCGCGGGGCCTTCCCGTCACGTCCGCCAGCTCCAGTCTCGAGGAACCGTCCACCTGGAGCCCCACGGAGAACAGCTCCGCGCCTCCGGACTTGGACAGCGTCAGGCGCGGCGCCTCGTCGGAGAACACCATCAGCTCCGCCAGCGACTCGCCTTCCGCAGTGGAGAAGCGCAGCCGGGGCGAGTCGTCCTCGCCCACGCCCAGCAGTGCCCGGGGCCGGCCTTCGCTATCGTTCAACACCAGCGCCGCGCCGCCATGGCGGTTCGCTTCCAGGCTGGCCCGTGTGCGGCCCCTGGCGTCCTTGAGCACCAGCCGCGAGGTGACCAGCTCTCCCGAAGGAGACTGCGTCGCTTCGTCACGCAGGGCCGCGGTTCCCAGTCCCACCCCGGCCAGCACGAAGGCCGCGAGGGTGAGGCCCTGCCACCGTCGGAGCCGGCCTTCCAGCCGCTCCATGCGCGCGTCCAGTGAGTCCATCCCGGCGTCGCCTCCTGTCCCACCCAGGTGGGACGGCAGGAGGCTAGCAGAGGCCAGGGGGGCTCCGCTCAGCGGGGCAGGAAGAGGAGCAGGAACGTGGGCAGTGCGGCGGCGAGGACGCCCACGCCGAGCGTGAGCACCATCTGGAGGAAGAACAGGTCCTCCAGCGTCTCCTCCAACACGCCCTCCAACCGGTCGATGGCCAACATCTCCAGCTCCCGCACCGCGGAGGGCATGTCCGGCGATGTCAGCACCGCGCGCAAGGCGATGAGCCCCAGCACCCGGCGGGACTGGTCCATGAGGAAACCCTCCAGCCATCCGGCGCGCGAGGCCGCGGATTCGCGCGCCTCCTCGGGCTCGCGCATGCGCTCCGCCACCGACTCCTCGATGGCCCGGGCGAGCTCCGCGCGGCTGGGCGTGCTGGTCCCGCGCAACCGCCGGGCGACCTGCAGCGTCGCGGGCTTGAGGATGGCGTACGCGTAGCCCATCAACCCTCGCGCGCGGACCTCGCTCGCGAGCCGTGAGCTGACCCCGTGGAGCATCCAGACGTAGCCCCCGGCCAGGGCCAGGGGCAGGGGCGTGAGCACGAAGCTCAGGTAGTTCAGCCAGGAGGGCGTCGGCGCCGCGCCCGTCCAACGCGGCGCGAGCACGAAGACGCCCGCCAGCACCAGGCCGAAGCACCCGAAGAGGAAGAAACCCTTCAGCGCGCCCCCCACACCGGAGCCCAGCAGCGCGGGCACCATGGCGAGGAGGCTCCGCAAGCCCGCGCGGGTCATGCCTCCCATGGATTCACGCGGAGGCGCTTCGAGCGGTGCCGCGTCCGGGTCCCGTTGCTTCAAGGCCGCGTGGCTCATGACGCGCGCTCCCCGGCCGCGAGGTCCAGCTCCGCGGTGGCCCACCGGTCCACCTGTTCGGCGGAGGGCGGCGATACATGTGCGCTGGCCTTCAGCTCACGCCTGCGCCGCCACCACATCAGGAGCGCGGCGGCGCCGAAGAGCACGGCCCCCAAGGCCAGCCGGAACAGCAGCCACGGAATGGGGCCGGACCGGGAGCTCTGGCGTTCCTTCCACCACGCCGTGCCGGTTCCAATCAGTGCGAGCACGCCCGGAATGGCGGCCATGTGCCACAGGAGCCCACTGTCAGGGCCCGGCACGAGCGCCAGCAGCCCCAGGAACACCGTCAGGGTCCACAGCAGGATGCGGCCCAGCCGGAAGTTCGTCAGCCCCACCAGCACCGCCGCGACGGGCTTCGAGCCCTCACCACTCATGTTGCGTCCCCATGGGGACGTCATCCTAAAGGGATGCGGGCTTGCGCCCAAAGCCAGCCCCGGGCCCTTCTGGGCTCACGGCTGGGGGTGCCACCACAGCCCCTTCAGTCCCGCCTGCTCACATGCCTGACGCGCTTCCTCGGTGTAGCAATAAAAGACCAACTCAGGGACGGAGAACACGGGCGGGAAACCTCCTGGCGGAGGGCGGAGCACGAGCGGCTCGGCTTCCTCGCGGCCCAGGAGTTCTTCTCCGCACTGGTGGAAGGGCACGCCCTTCACAAGGGTGCGCTCCCGGTCGAGGCAGTCTGTCTGCTCCAGCAACTGGAGGATGACGAAGTCCTCGTTCTTCAGCGCCGGATCCTTCACTGAATACCAGGTTCGCTTCCGGGGGTACCCGTTGCGCACGAGGTGCCTGATGCGTTCTGAGTAGATGACCGTGGGGATGAGGCGGTGGGGAAACAGGCCCACCGCTTCGAGTACGCGCACCATGCGCCGGGAGAGCAGCAACAACCCCAGGGGCGCGGTGAGAAGGTGGTCGCGCCCGTTGATGCTCTCCAGGTTGCCGACGAACTCGATGACCTCGGGCGCGCCCTGCTGACGCTGATAGTCGATGCCGGGGTCGTGGAAGGTCACGCACTCAAAGCCGTCGAATTCGATGAGATCGACGTCGTAGATATCCGCATTCTCCTTGGCATGGGAGACATCCGTCGACAATGCATACATCATGTGGTGTGTGACTCCCCGAGGGAGGGCAGTTGCAGCAAGGCCAGCTTCTTTCCCGTGAGCACCTTACCGCCGCGACGGGCTTCGAGCCCTCACCACTCAGGTTGCGTCCCCATGGAGATGTCATCCAAAGGGGGACTGCGACCAACGTCAGCCCCGGGCGCGTCCGGGCTCACGGCTGGGGGCGCCACCATAGGCCTTTCAGTCCCGCCTGCTCACACGCCTGCCGTGCCTCTTCGGTGTAGCAGTAGTAGAGCAGCTCGGGGACAGAGAACACGGGCGGGAAGCCTCCTGGCGGCGGGCGGAGCACGAGTGGCTCGGCTTCCTCTTGGCCCAGGAGCTCTTCTCCGCACTGGTGGAAGGGCACACCCTTCACGAGGGTGCGTTCCCGGTCGAGGCAGTCGATCCGCTCCAACAACTGGAGGATGACGAAGTCCTCATTCTTCAACGCAGGGTCCGTCACCGAATGCCAGGTCCGCCTCCGGGGGTATCCGCTGTACACGAGGTGTCTGATGCGTTCCGAGTAGATGACTGTGGGGATGATGCGGTGGGGGAACGGGCCCACCGCTTCGAGCACGCGCACCATGCGCCGGGAGAGTAGCAACAACCCCAGGGGCGCGCTGTGTATGTGGTCGCGCCCGGCGATGCTCTCCAGGTTGCCGACGAACTCGATGACCCCGGGCGTGCCCTGCTGGCGCTGATAGTCGATGCCGGGATCGAAGAACGTCACGGACTCGCAGCCGTCAAACTCAATGAGATTGACGTCATAGATATCCGCATTCTCTTGGGCGTGGGAGGCATCAGCCGACAATGCATACATCATGTGGTGTGTGACTCCCCATGGGCGGGCAGCTCCAGCAATGCCAGCTTCTTCCCCGTCAGCACCTTGTCGCCGTGCTGCTCGTGGAGCACCTTGATGGCCGGCTCCTTCAGACTTCCGGACTCAATAGCCCGGCGAAGCTCGTTCTCGACCTTGAGGATGGCGTCCTCAATGATTTTGGGCGTCCAGCTGGAGGGTGGGCCCCTCGCGATCAGTCTATTCCAGACGGCGTCCAGCTGGAAACTCACGAAGTTGCTGTAGAGCGGGTGGCTGCCCGAGTGGATGAGCTGGCCCTCCACGTTGATCCCGGAGTGCATGTCGAGGATGTTCGACCCCCGGTCAATCGTGTAGCCCTTGAGCCGCTCCATGGCCGTGCGGATCAGCCGGTGGCTCTGGGCGATCTCGTCGGGGATGAGGTGGTGCATGGGATGGCCTGCGGAGAGCCGGACTTCCGCCGCTGCCCGCGCCGCCGGGCCCTGGGTCTTCTCCACCCAGTCCAGGTAGTTCTTCCGGTAGCGGGTGAAGACGCTGAGGCGAGGCGTGCCCTTGCCGACCTTGAGCACCACCAGCCCATCCTGAGTCACCGTGAGCGCCCCATACTCGTCGCCCAGGGCCTTCCCGTCAGGACGGCGCAGCCGGAAGGGCTGGGAGTTCGAACTCAACTTCTCCAGGCGGTAGCCAGCGGCCTGGAGCTCCCGCTTGAAGGCGTTGAACTCCGGCGTCCCCTCCTGCGGGATGCGGCGTCCGACGAAGTCCTTGAGCTTGTCCCAGTTGGGAAGCTTCTCCAGCAGCTTCTCCAACTCGGCGTCGCTGAGCGTGCGCTCGGTCAGGGTGGGCTCGGGATCCGGCTTGGACGTCCCGCCCTCCTCGACGGCCTTTGACAACAACGGTGCGCCGGAGCCCCAGGGATTGAAGGGCAGCGGGACAGACGGAGCGGCGGTGATGGAGCCTGGCTGGAACACGGGGACGCCCGCGTAGGCACCGCCCGGGCCCGCCGCCGCCATCATGTAGATGCGGGGTGGGGTGATTCTCACGGACGTCATCAGCTTGAGCCCACGTCCCGCGTTGGTCTTCACGCCCATCAGCGCCAGCGCCGCCATCGCGATGCTCACCAGCATCCGGAGGAAGGACTTGCTGGCCTCCTTCAGCTTCTCTGGTGAGCCATTGGCCTCCCAGGCCTGGGTGAGCCACAGCTGCGCGTGCTTCAGGGCCTCCCCTCCAGCCTCGATGAGGCCATGGGCTCCGAATGCCGCCAGGCCCAGCTGGATGAGCGCCGCCGCGAGCTGTCCTACGCCGGTAGGCGTCGCCGCGAGGAACGTGGACAGCGCCTCCGCGGCGATGAAGCCCACCACCATCGCCGAAATCTCCAGCCAGTTGTCCAGGATGGCCTTGCCGTACTGACCGGTGACCTCTGCGAAGAACTGGTCCGCCTGCCGCACGGAGGTGAGGACGTCCTCCAGATGCCGGGCGGCCTTGCGCGCCTGGGCCATCGCCTCGTGGGTGATGGAGCCGCTCGACACGATTCCCTGGAGCTGGTTGGCGAAGGCAATGCTCACCAGCCAGATGCGCTCGCCCGCGACCAGCCGCACGTCACCGTCGATGCGCTGGACGCCCTTGCGGCCACTCTTCACGTTCACGTGATGAATGACATTCTCGTAGAAGCGCAGGTCTCGCCCCGGCTGGATGGCCTGCCGGTAGCTGCGCGCGGCGATGGGCTCCAGTCTCTCCCCTGGACGGACCTGATGGAGCGTCGCCGCGGGCTCCGGCAGCTGGGTCGTGATGCGCAAGGTCTGCACATAGCCTTGCAGCAGGTATCCCCCCACCACGGTGGAGACGTAGGACCAACCAGGTGCCTGGGCATGGTCCCGGATGACGCTCACCCGCGTGCCCGGAGGCAGGGGCGCCGGAGTCAGACAGGTGGAGCCCTTCAGCTCCGCGGGGAGCGTCCGCAGGTTGGCGCCATCACCCTGGTCGATGAACCCAAACTGAATCGTCATGTGTCCCCCCCAGTCTCGGGACTGAGAGGATTCAGCCGCCCGGACCGGGAGTGAAGGACCGGACGGGTGGGAATGACAAAGACTTACAGCCGCTACGCGGCGGCCGCCTGCTGGATGCGCGCGTCGGTTTCCTCGGGGCTGGCAATCCAAGGCCAGAAGCGCTGCGGCTCTCCGAAGTTGTCGAAGAACGTGTCGGCCAGGGGTGACACCGCTGACGCGGCCCCCAGGTAGCGCAGCACGTGCGGCGGTGGCGGCTGGAGCAGCATGTTGGTGAACGCGGTGATGAACTGGCCCTCCGTCCGCCAGAAGTGCTCGAAGGTCTGCTCCATCCAGTCCGGCGTGAAGGGCTGGTCGCCGTGCGCGAGGATGGCCTGGGTCAGCGCATGCGCCTGCTTCGACGCGCTGTTGAGCCCCTGGCCCGCGATGGGGTCGTTGAGCATGACGACGTCCCCCATGCCCATCACCGTGCGTCCCGAGGGCAACCGGCCCACCGGCTTGCGCACCGTGGGCGTGAACGCGCCAGTGAGCCAGGAGGACTCGTCCACGATGGAGGCGCCCTCCAGCCGCTCCGCCACCCAGGGCGAGAAGTCCCGCAGCACCTGCTTCATCCGCTCCATCGCCTCCCGCGCGGTGCTCACGCCGCCGAAGCGGTCCAACCCCTGGCCGGGGATGGCCTCCAGCAGCAGGCAGTTCAGCGGACCCCGGATGCGGTCGAAGTACGGCATGGCGAAGTACTCGCCGTGGCCCGCCGTCAGGATGAACTTGAGCGCGGGGAAGGGCGTCTCGTTCAGCGGTTTCATGCCGGTGACAATCATTGCCGCGAGGTTGCGCTGCGGCTGCGTGTGGACGCTGCGCTCGGCGTCCCGTTCGAACAGCCGCGTGAAGCTGTTGCGGCCCGTCGTCACGACCACCAGGTCATGCCCGGCCGCGAGCACCTCCAGCGCGTCCACGTCCACGTCGCGCACCACCACGATGCCGCCGCGCCGCTCGAACTCCGCGAGCCAGCGTGAGTACTTCGCCCGCAGGTCCAGGGACTTGCCCGGATTCTGGATGCGCCCCTGGACGCGGAGCGCCCGCTGGCCCGGTGCCGGGCAGACGTCCAGGTCCCCACCCCGGGCGTACTCCCCCGGGCCCTTCCAGAAGTCGAGCCCCAGCTCCTGCTCGTACTGGTACGCGCGGCCGAAGAGGTAGGTGGTCGCTGCGAGCCGGGCGTTGAAAATCTGTTCAGGCGTGCGGTCCGAGTAGACGGTGACCGTGTAGCCCTTCTCCAGCAGGCCAAAGCCGAGCTGCAGACCCGCCTGACCCGCCCCGATGATGCCGATGTTTCTCATGGTCCCCCCCTGGGTGATGCGCGGGCGTGACGCCCTGCCAGGACACTACGCAACGTGCCCCCGGTCCTGGCTACGCACGGCGGTACGAGACCCCCCGGAAACCGGCCCCCGAAGCCGCCTTCCATGTCAGACCCCGGGAGTACTGTTCCTCCTGTCGCAGCGAGAAACGCACGAGGGGGAACACGTCATGGCGAAGTCTGTGATTGATAACCGCGTCGAGGTCGTCTTCAGCTTTGACACCACGGGCAGCATGTATCCGTGTCTCGCGCAGGTGCGGAAGAAGCTGGGGGCCGCCGTGGCTCGGCTGACGAAGGAGATTCCAGGCATCCGCATCGGCATCATCGCGCACGGCGATTACTGTGACGCGAAGTCCACCTACGTGACCAAGGCGCTGGACCTCACGGACGACGCCAGGGCCATCACCCGCTTCGTGGAGAAGGTGGAGCAGACGGGCGGCGGAGACGCGCCCGAATGCTACGAGTTGGTGCTGCACGAGGCCCGGAGCCTGTCCTGGACGGAGGGCTACACGAAGGCGTTCGTGCTCATTGGCGACGACGTGCCGCACCCGCCCCAGCACAACCCCAAGAAGCTGGACTGGCGCAAGGAGGTGGCCGCGCTGGGGGCGCAGGGCGTGCCGGTGTATGGCGTCCAGGCGCTGAACCGCCGCCACGCGACGTCGTTCTACAAGGAGCTGGCGGAGAAGTCGGGCGGCTTCCACCTGAGCCTGGATCAGTTCTCGCACGTCACCGACATGCTGCTGGCCGTCTGCTACAAGCAGTCCTCGGACGCGCAACTCCAGGCATACGAAGCGGAGGTGTCCCGCGAGGGCCGCATGAACCGCGGCCTGAACGCGATGTTCAACACGATGCTCAAGCGGGCCGCGTCCACGCTCTTCGGTGAGACGGACCTGCGCGCGGTGCCTCCGGGGCGCTTCCAGGTGCTGGAGGTGGAGGCGGACAGCGCCATCAAGGAGTTCGTGACGGAGAACGGCCTGGGCTTCAGGACGGGCCGCGGCTTCTACGAGTTCACCAAGACGGAGACCATCCAGGGCCGCAAGGAGGTGGTGCTGATGGACCGCAAGTCCGGCGACCTCTACAGCGGCGAGCGCGCGCGGGAGATGCTCGGCCTGCCGCCCGGGGAGACGGTGCGCATCCGGCCCGCGAGCCTGGAGAAGTACGTCGTCTTCGTCCAGAGCACGTCCGCCAATCGCAAGCTCAAGGGCGGCACGAAGTTCCTCTACGAGGTGGAGGACTGGGACGGCGCGCGCGCCGCGGCCTGAGCGCTCACGAGCGGGCGTACCATTCAATCTCCTTGATGAAGAGATTGCGGCGGATGTAGGCGTCTCGCTTTGCCTCATCCCTGTCGTCCTCGTCCTCCGGGGTCGCCATCTCCTCGCGCAGCTCCTGCGCGGAGAGGATTCCGAACGGGTGGGCGACGTACTCGTCGGGGCCGATCTTGAGCGTGTTCTCGTTCTCGAAGTCGGTGTCCTCCGCGTCCGGGTGGCTGTCGGACCACATCACGCGCGAGCCGATGGGAACGGACTCGAGGAACTCATCCTCCTGCGCCGTGGTGGACAGGATGACGCCGGAGGGCGTCTTGCGGTTCGTCAGCGCGTCCACGCAGTCGAAGGCATCGCGCTTGCGTGAGCGCAGGTAGAGCTGACGGCCGCGCAGGCCGGTGGTCTCGTGATAGGACAGCTTGAAGCTGTTGATGCCGCCGAGCTTGTTGAAGGCCTCCTGCCCCAGTGCGTGGTACTGCGCGCACCACCGCAGGACCTGGATGAACTCGATGCAGTCCAGCGTCCACTTCTTGGGATAATTGAGGATGTCGAGGACCGCGGCCGAGGGGGTGCCGAAGTGGAGGATGAGGATCTCGTCGCCGTCGCGGTCCTTGCCTGTCTTCCAGTACGTCTTGTTGTAGCCGCGGGGCGTATCGGTACCGCCGAAGGCCACGGTGTCCTTGAGGCGCTCCGCGGCCTTGCGGAGCCCCCGCTCATAGGCCTTGTCGTAGTCCGGGCCCAGGCCCGCCATCCAGTCCACGCCGCCGGCCTGGCCCACGCCTGTCTTCTTCTTCTTCGGCATTCGTTCCTCCCGGGCGCGCGGGGCGCCGGCCTTCTCGACACCCTCCGCTCGAAGTCTCCCCAGGTCTCGGCATCGGCCCGTTCTTCGAAGCGTGCCTTGCGCGATGCCTGCCTGAGGAGTTCGTGCCTGGGGGGGCGGATAGCGTGCCGGTTCAGGCTGGCAGGAATCAACCCCCGGTCTCTCTCTGCCATCTGGTGGACCAGAACGAATTCAGTGATTGGCATGCTCGGGGCGTAGGGCGGGGGGCGCGAACTCCCTTGCGGCCATGCGTGCGACACCACTACAAGCACGCCGCTGCCTTCCCGAGGGGGGTTTCGCGTGTATCGAAAGAATGTCCTCAGCGCCGTGTTCGCGCTGGGGTTGCTGACGGCGATGAGTGCCCAGGCCGAGGTGCTGTATGCCCAGGCCAACTTCCTGCTCAACAAGAACCAGCTCTCCGCGGTGAACTACCGCGGCAAGGGCGTGGCCATCCCCGTGGGGGCGAAGGTCGCGGTCCTCGAGCGGGACAACGACGAGGTCCGCTGCAAGGTCATCGACTCCGGCGCCGAGTTCCGGTTCGTGACGCACCGGAGCCTGGGCAAGCCCATCAACGTGCTGTTCGCCGGCTTCTTCGCCGAGCAGGACCCGGCCCCGCGCATCGCCGCGCTGACGCCCGAGGAGCAGAAGCAGGTCCGTGCCGGCGAGCTGGCCCGGGGCATGTCGCGCGAGGCCGTGCTGCTGACGGCCGGTCCGCCGCCGCCGCACCGCACGCCGTCGCTCCAGGGCAGCCGCTGGACGTATTGGGCTTCGAAGTTCTCCACGTTCGAGGTCGAGTTCGGCCCGGATGGCAAGGTCGTGCGGGTGGGCGACGAGCCCGCGGCCGCCCCCGCCCCCGCGCCCGTGGTGGAGAAGACCTACTACCACGCGACCGCGAACTTCCATTTCGAGGACGGCACCGTGTCCTGGGTGAACTACCTCAAGGGCCCCATCATCCCCTTCAACGCGAAGGTGGAGGTGCTGGACAAGGGCTCGTCCTCCGTGAAGTTCAAGGTCGTGGACACGGGCGCGGAGCTCGAGTTCACGAACGACTCGCGCTCGGGTTCGGAGACCTGGAAGCTGTTCCAGGCCTCGTTCGCGGCGGAGGACCAGGCCGCGAAGCTGGAGGCGCTGTCGGCGGATGACCGCAAGAAGGTCTCCGCGTCGGAAGTGGAGCCCGGCATGAGCCGCGAGGCCGTGCGCATGGCCTGGGGCCCGCCGCCCGCGCATGAGACGCCGACGTTCCACTCCAGCACCTGGACCTACTGGAAGTCGAAGACGTCCAAGGTGCGGGTGAAGTTCGGCAAGGACGACAAGGTCGCCGCCATCGAGTAGCGCGGCGGCTGGCAGTCCGTGACGACACGAGAAAGGCGTGACGGCTCATCGCCGTCACGCCTTTTTTCATCCCCGCGTCAGGCTTCGCGGCGGACGACTACAGGGTCGGGGCCTGGCTCATGCCGGCCGTGGGGTCCTGCATCGGGGGCTGGGCCAGGGACAGCACGCTGGTCGCGGCGCCGCCCACCGCGCCCACGGCACCACCCACCGCGCCCACCGCGCCGCCCACCGCGTTCGCGGCGCCGCCCACCGCACCCGCGACGCCACCCACCGCATCCGCGGCGCCCTGCACGCCCTGGGCAACTCCCTGCACGCCCTGCGTGATGCCCTGCACCAGCTGGGCGATGCTGTTCAGTACGGTGGCGGCGCTATCCAGCAGCTTGCCCAGCTCCGCGGCCTTGCCGCCGATGCCGCCCATGTCGAAACCGTCCTGCTTCAGGGCCGACAGCTTGTTGCCCAGCTTCCCGGAAGGGGACGACGCCGAGGCGTCCGGAAGGCCCGGCTTGTTGGGCTTGGAGGCGGCGTCCGCAGCGCCCGGCTTGGTGGGCCTGGAGGCGGCGTCCGCAGCGCCCGGCTTGTTGGGCTTGGAGGCGGCGCCCGCAGCGCCCGGCTTGGTGGAGGAGGGGCTGGGACGGGCGGAGGGGCTGCGAACGGAGCGGATGGCCATGACGTGTCTCTTTTCTGGAAGGGGAGTGAGCGTTGCTCTCAGCGACGAGGACACCCATAGCAGCGGGCGTGCCAACGCCCCGGCCCCTCCAGGTCATGCGCAAGCCGTTGATCTTCCTTGAAGTACCCCTGGCGTCGTTCCCGGCAGTGGCAGCCCGCCTGGTGACTCCCGTCACGCGCTGATGTCTTCCGTCATCAGGCGCGCCCGGAGCATGCGCGGTAGTCTTCGAGTCATTCCCCAAGGAGCACGTCCCCCATGCCGTCCAAGCTCAAGCTGCCTTCGTTGAAGTCGCCCACCGCGAGCGCGCCGCAGGCTCCGTCCACGCCAAAGTCCCCCGCGAAGGCGAAGCCGGACGACTGGTACATGAAGAAGCCTCTGAGCGCCCCGAAGCCGGTGAGCCAGCCGCCAGAGGAGAAGACGCTCACGGACGGCATCCGCCGAGACCTGTTGAGCCCCGGCCTGCCCGTGCGCACGGAGGAGGTGGCGCTGGAGGACAACCGCAAGGTGCGCATCACCACGGTGGGGCAGCTCAAAATTGGCGAGACGGACAAGCAGCCCGGCTTCACTCTGGCGGCGCTCCAGGACCTGAAGAAGATCTCCAGCACGCAGACGGGCCGCATGGAGCTCAACGGCATCAACCGTCACTCGGGGCTCAACGGCACCGCCGAGAAGCACGTGCAAATTTGGAAGAAGGAAGAGAGTGGCACCACTGACAAGGCGGGGGCGAGCAAGGCGTTCGGCATCCAGGAGGGCTCCAAGGTGGAGTACAGCCCGACGGACGGGATCCCCGACCCGAAGCACGCCTCGCACAAGGGGAAGTACGGCGCCTGGGGCACGCCCCAGAACAAGCCCTCCGACTCCACGCTCCTCCACGAGCTGCACCACGCGCGCGAGTACGTGGACGGCACCATCGACACGAAGACGACGGTGAAGCGCGGCAACAAGCAAGACCTGTCCCTGAGCGAGATGAGCGCGGCGGGCCTGGACGGCTTCAAGGACAGCGCGTTCATCGACGGCAAGGGCAAGCTGACGCGCCCGTCAGAGAACACCTACCGCCACGAGCAGGGCCTGCCGCAGCGCACCTTCTACGCGGACAAGGCGGAGGTGAAGAACAGCGGCGTCAACCGCCTGCTCAAGGGCTCCGTCGACCTGGAGCCGAAATTGTCCCAGGAGGACGCGGCGAAGCTGGCGGCCTACAAGAAGAAGACGCCCGTCAGCGGGTGACAGTCGCCAACGCATTTCCACTCTGGTTCACCGCAAGGCCAGACCGTCCGTGACATAGAGGATCTGCGCGCATCGATCGGAGCAACCAACCGACTCTTGGGCCACGGCTCCATCATCCCCAAACCGGAAGTAGTGCATGCCTCCGAACTTACGCTCCAACTCCTTGCGGAACGTGTTGTGTTGTCCAGGCGGGAGCAAAGGGGCCAGGACTCTCGCGAGCCGCAGCATCGTCTTGGGATTCAGGTTTCCCTTGAGCAGATGCTCCCGCATCCTTTGGAGCCAGCTCTCCACGTTCGCCCTGACAAGGCGGCTGAGCGTGGACTGCGGCATGAAGTGGGAGCTCCAATCCGAGGGCCAGCTGGCCGCGGCCTGATGGGAATACTCGGCGGCTTTGGACGGATGAAGGGTGATGAGGGATTCGAAGGCTCGATACTTGAGCCATGAGTCGAATGTTGTCAGGTCCTCGAGTGGCTTCTCGAGGGTTTCTAGACACGAAGAGTGCTCCGCCCAGTAGATCCATTGCGATACCCGCCATGGCTCTTCCTGCCACCAGCGTAAGGTGTGGGGCCTGAAGCGCTGGACGAGCAGTTCGCTGAGCTCCGGAGGATGGGACGTACCACTGAATACACTCAGGACGTGTCCCAGCGCATCGTCGCCTCCTTTCATGGCATGGCAGATCAACTCCGTGGTCAAGTCCGCATCCCTTTCCCATGCCGGGCGGAGGGCCTTCAGGGCGTTGGACATCACGTATCCCGACAGCCGGATCCGTTCGCCGTTCTCCTCCCGGCCGACTGCGTATTCCTGCCACCGGAAGAAAGGCCATGAGCTTGTCGTGGGCTTTCGTGGACTCATGGCGGAAGCGAGGCACCAGAAGGTCCAGCGTGCGCCTCTTCAAGAGGTCGACGCTTCCGAGCTCCTCCACCTCAAGCCGTTGAAGGAACGTCAGTGCTGCTGGTTCGGCGACACCGAGCAGACGGTGCAGGTAGTGAAGCCAGTTCCGCGCCGCAACGCTCAAGTCCACCGGCCCATGAACATCGAAGCCTGGTTGACGGGCCCGGTCGCAAAGCTCCGAAAGGCTGGCGAGTGAACTGGCTCCTTGAACGTTCACAAGGTTGAGGAGCGCCAAGTGACCTACCTGGGGAGACCTTTCGTGCAGGGCTCTCAGCAGGTCGTCAAAGGCGTCCTTTTCAAGGGCTGTGCGCTGGCGCTTCACCTGCCAGACATGCTCCGTGCGCAGGCCGTCAGCGTCCTCGTGAACCTCGACGAGGTCATCCCACGGCGTGGCGGATGTGACTTCTTGTCGGAGTTCGACCGGGCCGGTGCCAAGGCCCTGCGTTTGGAGAAGGACCGCACATCTCCACGCCGCGACATGACGACCGTACTGATCGGACAGCAGGAACCTTGCTTTTCTCTCACCCATCCGCGCCCAGTTTCCCATGTCCGGGCGGTGGATGCTCTGGACCTGTGCCTGCTCGTGAAGCCGCCAGTCGTGCTTGCCCACTGCGAACCCGCGCCGATACGTGCGGCGCGGGCCCACTGGCCAGGATTACTTCGTCGCGCGGATGACCGACAACTCAATGTCGCCAATCACCTGCTGGTCGCGGCCCAGGCCGAGCAGGAGGTCCTCGAGCGCTTCGGCATCACGGGACACCGTGGCCTGCGCGGGGGCGAGGGCCGCCTGTTCCGGGTTCGCCTTCTCACGCAGGACCGCGCCCCGCAGCACCATCGGGGCGCTGCCGCGGCCCGCGTCGCCCAGCCGCTCGATCTGGATGCCCGTGTAGCCCAGCACCGCCGGGGACTCGGCCACCGTGGTGCGCTGACCGTCCGCGAGCGAGCGGGCGAGTTGCTCCTCGATGGCGCGCACCTGCGCCGGGTCGGTCACGAGCACGCTCGGGTTGGGCCGGCCCGAGTACAGCAGGTATGTCACGCGCAGCCCCTGCTGGGGCTGCTCGGCCTGGAGGTCCGACGCGGAGGCCGTCAGGGACCCCGCCACACCCAACCCCAGCACTCCGCAGAGGACGAACGCACGAAACGAAGGACGAGACATGGAGGATTCTCCGTGAAAGGGGTGGGAGGCCTAGGGGCTGTCCCTGATTAACGCAGCCAGAGAAGCATGGAGGCGACGTGCAGGACGGCGAGGTAGCAGGTCGCTGTCTTGTCGTAACGGGTGGCAGCGGCGCGAAAGCATTTGAGGTCGTGGAAGAAGCACTCCACCCGGTAGCGAAGCCGATAGAGGGTGCGGTCCAGAGATGGAGGCTGCTTGCGGCTGGGATGGGGATGGATGACGGGCTTCATCCCCACCTTCTGGGCGTTGGCGCGAATGCGCTCGGCGTCATAACCGGTGTCCGCGATGAAGGCGTCGCCCTCAGCGTGCACCAGCAGTTCCTCGGCCATCGTGGACTCATGCTGCTGGCCGGGCGTCAGCGCGAGGTGGAGCGGCTTACCGCCCGTCGTTGTGACGGCGTGAACCTTCGTTGAAAAACCTCCTCGAGAACGCCCCAGAGCATTTCTTCGGACCCCCCTTTTCCGCCCGCGGCGTCCTGATGCGCCCGGACGACGGAAGCGTCTGCCAGCGAGCCGAGCTCATCCACCGGAAGTCGCAGGGCCTTGAAGATGGCTTCCCAGCGCCCGGCTTGCGCCCAGCGGTGGAAGCGGTTGTAGACGGTCTTCCAGTGGCCGAATCGCTCCGGAAGGTCCCGCCATTGCACCCCAGTCTTCACGCGCCAGATGACGGCGTTGATGAAGTCGCGGTCCCCTCGCTTCGAGGGTGGGCCGCTCCGCGAGCCCAGCAAGGGCTTGATGCGGCTCCACTCAGCATCGCTCAGTTCATGTCGGCGCACAGTCAGCGTTGAGCATGCCTGACGCTGGCTGGCAACCTCCTATGCCCCTCAAGGCCGGGTCCAACGCCGGTGTTTGATCCACCAGGTTGATTTTCGGGCCGGAGATCAGGGACAGCCCCTAGTTGATGGACTCGTGGCCGTAGCCTTCGGCGATGTCCGACCAGAGCATGAAGAAGCCGCAGAACTGGGTGTACGGACCGCGGTTGGCGGTGCGCGGATCCGTGATGACCTGACCCGCGTTGTCCAGGTTCGTCGCGCGCGTGCCGCCCGGCTTGTGGGTCCAGGTGCCGCTCTCGTCGAGCCGGTACCAGTGGTAGTCGTAGCCCGGTGCCACAACCAGCGCGGCGCCGGTCTTGAAGTTCAGGATGGTGCTCAGATAGTCGGAGATGGGCTCCAGGCCGTCATTGATGGCGGCCTGACGCACCACCGAGCAGTCCATGTACGTGGCCTGCGAACCGGAAGCCCGGCCCGGCTGGGCGAACGTGTTGGTGGCCTTGTTGTTGGCGTAGTTGTAGCAGTTGTTCTGCCCCTGCCGGCTGTTGTCGTTCCAGTACGACGGCGTGTAGCTGGGCCGCCCCGGGTTGAGCACATTCCAGATTTCGTAGTTGGGCAGGGCGCGGTTGAAGACGAACACCTCGTCGAGCCGGTCGGAGAACCGGTACCCGGCGGTGTCCTTGTGGCCGCCGATGAAGAACGGGTTGTTGGTGTTGTTGATGTTGCCCATCTTGGGCGTGGCCAGGCCGGCGTCGTACCCGTCGATGTAGAAGGCGATGTGCACTGGCCAGGAGGTGCGGCTGACGCTCACCGCGACGTGATGCCAGCGATTGGGCGTCAGGTAGGGTTCCGAGACGAAGTTGAGCCAGCCCGTCTCATCCGCCATCTGGAGCAGCAGCTTGTTGCCTTCGGTGACCGCGAACGAATAGCCGCGCCCGTCGGTGCCCCGGTTGTCGATGATGGTCTTGTTGTAGCGGCTGGTGTCCGACATGCGGATCCACGCCGTCAGCGTGAAGCTGCCGGTGCCGAAGTTCAGGTTCGGCGAGTTGGCCACCTGGATGTACTTGTCCCCCACCAGGTTCATGCCGTTGTCCCACCAGCCCCAGGACTGCGTCGCCGTGCCCACGACCGTGCCGGTCTGGTTCAGGCCGCTCGTATCGGGAGCCCGATCGGGGAGCCCGAACTGCATCTTGATGATGGTCTTCCATTCGCCCACCAGGCCGTTGGTGACCCGGTTGGGCACGGCCTCGCTCGACATGACAGGCGCGATGACCGCGAGGGCCGCGGTCATCATCCACTTGAATCCTTTCACACTGCCTCCTTTGCCAGGGAAAAGGCGGGTGCGGATATACAGGAAGCCTCTGACATGCCGGTGAAACCCCTTTTTGTGTCGCCCAACCATTGACAGCCGAAACGGGCGCTCCCAGCATGCGCGCCCCGTATGACAAACAAGACCCAGACTGGCTTTCGTTAATCCCTGTCGGTTCGAATGTTTTGCGTCACCCTCTTGTTCTCACTCGCGGCCTGTGGAGGTGACGACACTCCGGAGCCCGACGCGGGGACCCGGCCCGATGCCTCGACCGGGAGCCAGGACGCCGGTCCCTATGTGGACGCTGGCACGGATGCCGGGACGCAGCCTGAAGACGATGCCGGGACGCAGCCGGATGAGGATGCAGGCACCGACGCGGGCCTCGACGCCGGAATGATGGACGAGGGGTCCGAGGACGCGGGGACCACGGACGCGGGCACCGAGCCTGTCGACGCGGGTTCCCGTCGGTCTGCGGCGACGGGAAGAAGGAGGGCGACGAGGGCTGTGACGACGGGAACACCACGAGCGGCGATGGCTGCAACGCGAGCTGCCAGGTCGAGGCGGGATGGAACTGCGGCGCCAGCGGCCTGAGGTGCCACGCCGCGGGCTGTGGCGACGGCATCCTCACCGCCGACGAGTCGTGCGACGACGGCAACCCGCGCGACTTCGACGGCTGCTCCTCGACCTGTCAAATCGAGGAGGGCTTCGCCTGCGTCCTTTCAGCGCCCTTGTCCACGCTGAGGCTCCCCATCGTCTACCGCGACTTCCGGGGGAAGGACCTGCTCAACGGCCACATCGACTTCCAGAACGCGAACGGGCAGGAGACCGGCATCGTCCAGTCCGCCCTGGGCCCGAAAGGCAAGCCTGTCTATGCCAAGACGGGCACCTCCTCGCTGGAGTTGTAGCCAGCCCCTGACGCGTTTCCGGAAAGGGCGGACATGCTGGGGGCGCTTTCAGGCTCGAGGGCTCGGCAAGCCCCCCAGGTCCCGGTGAGCCATGCATCCCACTTGACATGGCCTCCCGGGTCGTTATTTTGAAGTTATTCAAAATATCAAAAGGTCGCGATGCGAACGCAGGAGGTCTTCAAGGCAATTTCCGACCCGACCCGGCGCAAGGTGCTCAAGCTCCTGCAGGGCGGCTCGAAGTCAGCGGGAGAGCTCGCCGAGGCGTTCGACATCACCAAGGGGTCGCTGTCGCATCACTTCAACGTGCTCAAAGCCGCGGACCTGGTGCGCTGTGAGCGCCGAGGGCAGCAAATCGTCTACTCCCTCAATACGACCGTGTTCGAGGACGTAGCGGCAGTCCTTCTTGACCTCTTCAAGGTCGAAAAGGGGAATGGAGAGCAGTCATGAGCATCAGCCGAGCCAACGTGCTGAGTCTGGGACTCGTCGTCGTGGCGTTCGCGATGGCCTTCATGCTCTACGGCCAGTTGCCGGAGTCGCTCCCCACGCATTGGAATGCCGAGGGGGTGGTGGATGGGTATACGCCCAAGCCCTGGGGACCCTTCGTCCTGCCGCTGGTGATGGCGGCCATGTACCTGGTCCTGGTTGCCGTGCCGCGGATTTCGCCCAGGGGTTACCGCATGGAGCGATTCCAGGGCGTCTTCGAGGGCATCCAGGCGGCGCTGGTCGCGTTCCTGTTCCTGCTCAACGCCCTGGTCCTGCTCTCGGGTATCGGCGTGTCCGTGCCGATGGCGCGCGTGGTTCCCGCGGGCGTGGGCCTGCTCTTCATGGTCCTGGGCAACTACATGGGGAAGTTCACGAAGAACTTCTTCTGTGGAATCCGGACGCCCTGGACGCTCGCGAGCGACGAGGTCTGGCTGCGCACGCATCGCCTGGGAGGAAGGCTCTTCGTCCTCGCGGGAGTCATCGTCCTCGTCTCGGGGCTTCTTGGCGGTGGTCCGGTCCCCGTGCTTGCGGCGGTCGCCGTCGCGGCGGTGACTCCCGTGCTGTACTCGTACTTCCTCTATCGCCGCATCGAGGGGGACCGGCACGGACCGACGGGCGGCCGCGGGACTCAGGGGGTGTAGAGCTCCGCCGCGGTGAGGGGATTGCCGTTGAATCCCCCCACGACGAAGACCCTGCCATCGGGCAACAAGGTCGCCGTGGAGATGCGCCGGGACGAAGCCATGGGCTGGGTCGCGCTCCAGGCGCCAGAGGCCCGGTCGTACAGCTCCGCCGCCGCGATATTGCCGCCGTTGAAGCCTCCCGCGACAAGTACCTTGCCACTGTGGAGCAGCGTCGCCGTGTGCTGGTAGCGAGACGAGCTCATGGAGCTCGCGGCGCTCCAGGTGTTCGAGGCCGGGTCGTACAACTCCACTGATGCGAGAGGCGTGGTGCCGTTGAGCCCTCCCGTCACCAACACCTTGCCATTGTTGAGCAGTGTCGCCGTGTGCTCCCCGCGAGCAGAGGCCATGGAGCCCGCGGCGCTCCAGGTGTTCGAGACCGGGTCGTACAACTCCGTCGTCGCGAGATGCGTGCTGCCGTTGATTCCCCCCGTCACCAGCACCTTGCCGTTGTCGAGCAGCGTCGCCGTGTGGCTCTCGCGAGGAGAAGCCATGGAGCGCGCGGCGGTCCAGGTGCCCGTGGCCGATGAATACAGCTCCGCCGTCGCGAGAGCCCCGTTGGCGTTGTATCCGCCCGTGACGAGCAGCCTGCCATCAGGCAGCCGGGTCACCGTCTGCCGAGCCCGCGCGGAGGTCATGGCGGCGGCGGCGCTCCAGGAGCCCGAGGCTGGATCGTACAGCTCGGTCGCCGCGAGGACGGCGCCCCCGCTGGAGATGCCTCCCAGGACCAGGGCCCTGCCATTGAGCAGCGCCGCCGCGTACTGGGTGCGACTGGAGGCCATGCTGGCGCCTGCGCTCCAGCTGCCCGAGGTGAGGTCATACACCTCCGTCGTCGAACGGATTGCATTGTTCTGCCCGCCCGCGACCAGGACCTTGCCTCCGGGCAGCAGCGTCGTCGTGTGGCCATAGCGAGCGCTGACCATCGCGGCCGTCGAAACCCACCCCGAGTTCACACACGCGGGAAGGCCCGTCACGGTGAAGGAATGGGTGGAGACGCCGCCCAGGGCATTGGTGACCGTGGCGGTGATCGTGGGGGGAGCCGCCGGCACGCACGCGGGGGCCGTCCACGCCACCTCGCTGGTATTGGCGCTGGAGGTCGGCGTGCCGGGAGTCCCCGCGCTCGCCGCCCAGGAGAACCCCAGGGCGCTGCCCTGCGGGTCCACCGCCTTGAGGCGGAAGGTGACGGTGCCATGGGCCGACGTGGAGGTGGCGGACTGGAAGGTTTCGGTGATGTCGGGCGGGAAGGTGGCCGTCTTCCTGGGGCCCACGCAGAGGGAGAAGGTGCCCGTGGTCTGACCGCCAACGGGCTGGCCGTCGCGGGAGTCCGTGACGGTGACGGTGAGCGTGCAGTTGTTGCACGCGCTGCTGGAGGGTTGCGCGGTGGCGGTGAACTGCGCGGTGGCGGAGTGGGCGCCGGTCCACGTGCCTGGGCAGGAGGCCGCCCAGTTGTAGGTCAGGGAGTCCCCGTCACTGTCAGAGGCCGTGGCGGTGACGGTGGTGGACTCGTTCACCTCCAGGGCGGTGACGCTGGCGGAGATGTTGTCCACTCGCGGCCAGGTGTTGATGGAGGCGTTGACGGTGGCGTCCCCCTTGCCGGTGGTGACGGTGACGTTGAACGTCACCTTGCCCTGGGCTCCCTTCGAGTCGGTGACCGTCAGGGTCAGAGGCACGGTGGCCGCGGATGTGGGCGCCGTCCAGGTGGTGGAGAGGCTGCCCGCCTGGGCGAAGCTGCCCGAGGGCGCGCTCCAGCTGTACGTCAGGGTGTCGCTCGGGTTGGCGTCCAAGGCGGCCGCCTGGAGGCTCACCGTGCCCCCGGGCCCGACGGTGCCGGGCGCGGCCGACAGCGAGGCAATCCAGGGCGCGGCATTCTCAAAAGGCGCCGCCGGATTGACTTCCTGCAAGGTGATGGAAACCGCCGTCGTCTGCTGGGCGAGAATGGTGACGTGGGTCGCCGTTCCCGCGTAGAGCTTCGTCCCACTGCCGTTGAAGGCCTCGGCGGTGAAGGTGCGCAGGGTGCCCGCAGGCAGGTTGCCGAGGATGCCGCTCCACTGGCCATTCGTCTTCACGAGGCTCGCGGTGCGGGTGGGCATGTCCGCCGCAGTGACCCCCACCACCACGGAGGCGATATCGGACGAGGAGAGAGCCTGCGCCATGGCGCTGACGAGGTGCACCTCACCCGTACCCGCCGCTTGCTCCTGGGGGCCACCACACCCCGCCGCGACAGTGAGGAGGACAACCGCGAGGCATGCCCATGACTGCATTGTTCTTCGTGTCATGGATTGTATGACGTCATGTCTGGGGAGACATGGCAATTCGCCCTGCCGGCCCGGGACCGGAGCGGCATCCCGGGCCGTGCGCGGCGGTCAGAAGGTGACGACGCCGTAGTCGTTCAACAGGCCGGAGCTCGCGGCGGCCTGCACCACCGTGATGAGCCTGTCGCCCGCGGCGGAGTAGAAGACGAAGCGGCCGAAGCTGTCGTGCGAGGTGCCATTCACCTTGAAGCGCGGCAACGGAATGCTCTGGTCGAAGCCGAGGAAGTCCGGGTGGTAGAGCCGGACTTCCTTGCCCACCGTGGTACTCCAGTAGCTCTCCAGGACCAGCGCGATGCGGTCGGCCGCGGTGGAGTGGGTCAGGTGGCCGATGGACGCCGCATCGGGGAGCGCGCCCGCGTACGTCATGTCCTCGCTCCTGGAGTTGGAGGCGCGGAAGGTGTTGCCGCAGGCGGTGAAGATGCGGGCTCCGTCCTCGGAGAACCACAGGTCCCCGCACATGTAATAGCTTCCGTGGTAGGGCGAGTCGTAGAGCATCTGCGCGGTGCCGCCGCTGATGTCATACTTTTCGATGTCGTCTGGCGACAGGCCGTTGTTCGCGCCGTAGAGGGCCGTCCCCCCGGGATGCAGGCGCGCCCGGGTGCCGGCGCGGATGGACCAGAAGCCGCTCAGCGTCTCCACGCCGGAGACCAGGTCGATGCAGTGGATGGACACCCACTGGTCCGTGCGCGGGAAGGCATACGCGAAGCCATTTCCAGCAAGGACGACGTCGAAGACATCGGCTGTGACGGGCACCGTCTTCACCAGTTGCGACGCGGAGAGGTCGACGTAGGAGATGTTCGCGTCATGGCCCACCACCGCGAACAGGCCGTCCGGTCCCACGCTGACGGCGGTGGGGGTCGTGGGCAGGGCGACCGAGGTCTCCGTCTGCGTGGACGGGTCGTAGAGGTAGAGGGCGTTGGGGTTGGTGGCGACCATCACCACCCGGTCGAGCGCCTTGCTGTACTCGGCGTCGATGACGCGATGGCTGAGTCTGTGGACGGAAGGGTGCTGGGCGGTGATGACCACCGTGTCCGCGGGGCTCGCGGCCCGGCCATCCTCCACCACGAGTGACAGCTCGTAGCTGCCTTCGACGTCCAGCGTGAGGGAGGGCGTCTGGGTATTGGCCTGCCGCAGGGTGGCGGTGCTGCCCATGGGCTTGCGGCTGAGCGTCCAGGCGAAGGTCAGGGTGTCGTCATTCTCGTCCTGTCCCTTTCCCGGCACGGTCGCGGACGTGCCGACGATGGCCACGCGGTCGGCACCGGCGTTCGCCACGGGCGCCCGGTTCTCGGCCGTCACCTTGAGGAGTGCCGGCGCGGAGGCGCGCTTCCCGTCGCTGACGACGAGCCTGACGACGTAGTCGCCGTCCTGGTCGGGCAGGAAGGTGGACTTCATCGAGGTGTCATTCCGCAGCGTGGTGGTGCTGCCCTCGGGCACGGACGCGAAGGACCAGGTGAAGGTGAGGGACGCACCCGTCGAGGACGTGCTCTCGCTGCCATCCAGCGTCACGGGCTTGCGGCTGAGCACGGTGCGAGACGCGCCCGGGCGCGCGGTAGGTGCGGCGCTCCGCACGGAGAGCGTGAGGAAGGCCGGCTCGGACTCGTGCGTACCGTCGCTGACCACCAGCCTGAGGACGTAGCCGCCCTCCAGGTCAGGGGTGAAGGAAGGCTTCGCGGAGGACTGCTGGGAGAGCGCGGCCTTGCTGCCTGGCGGGGCGGAGACGACGGTCCACGCATAGGTGAGCGCCTGACCCTCCGGGTCGGTGCTCGCGCTGCCGTCCAGCTCCACGGCATGGTCCACCACCCCCTCTTGGGAGGAACCCGCACGGGCCACCGGGCGCAGGTTTTCGGGTGGCGGGGGAGGCGTGGTGGAGCCACCACAGGCAATGGACAACACTCCCAGGGACATCAGGAGGAAAACGGTTCGGATGTGTGTGACACGGTTCAAATTCGTCCCCCTCGAAAGGCTGGCGCTCCGGAAATGCGCCCGCACGTGAGAGGAGACGGTGACCCCACGAATCAATGCTTTAAAACTCGCGGGGGCTGACCTGGGTGCCATCCGAACGTGCAGAAGCTGACTGCCCATTCCCTCTCCCTGACTCCAGGTGCCATGGGTCAGGCTCGCCACCGCGATGGAGGTGCCGGGGCCGAAGATGTGCCGAAGGCGGGATTCGAACCCGCACCGGGCGGTGCGAAACTCCCAGCAGGATCGCGTCCTTACCTCGCTACCGCTCGGAGCGACTCGGATTCGATATCCCGCCGCATGACCTGTTGTCCCGCCATGTTCCACCCCATGCCGCAGCTTCATGCGACATACGTGCAACATGGCGGGACTGGAGTTGAGCCCCCTCGCAGGCAGGCGTGGCTAGTTCGTGCTGATCTCGTCCTGGGACACCTGGAGGCCACGGGGGCGCCGCATGCCCAGCTCGACCATCACCTCGCGGGATCGCTTCGCCATCTCGTGCAGCTCCGACACCGCTTCCTTCCGGCCGTAGGCATCTCCCTCTCCGAGCCAGCGGCGCAGGTCCGCAGCCAGTTCCCGCGCCGTCTGGTAGCGGGCTTCCGGGCGGGGCTGGAGGAGCTTGCGCAGTGCCAGGCCCAACCCCTGCGGAAGCGACTCCGTCAACGCCTCCAGGTCCGCTTGCGAGTAGGTAGCCGCGCGCCAGATCGCGTCCTCCACGCCAACAGGGCTGCCTGCGAGCCGAGCCCGCCTGACGGCACGTCGGACCCGCACGCGCTGCCTGACTGAAAGCGAGTCCTTCACCTCTTCGGTCAAGGCGTCCGGGGCATCCAGGAGGTTCTTCCCCGTCGCGAGTTCAAGCAGGACATTGCCAAGCGCGAAGAGGTCCGAGCGCGCATCCACGCGACCCGTCAGGAGCATTTCCGGGGAGGAGTAGAACGCATCCCCCTGCGGCTGGCGCACCGTGGACGAAACGCGGCCGGGCAGGTCCGACAGAGCGAGCCCAAAGTCGGAGACCTGCACGTCACCGTTCCAATCGACGAAGATGTGCTCAACGTCGAGTGCCCGGTGGACGATGTTGAGGGCGCGCCCCTGTTCGTCCTTCGCCTCGTGGGCATGCTCCAGGGCCTCGGCGACGCGCGCCCCGACATGGAGGGCGAAGAGGGGAGAGAACCGGCGACCGCACTCCCCCGAGAGCGTCAACAGGGTGTTGATGCTGTGGCCCGATGGATGCTCGGTGATGACGTACCAGCACCCCTCTGCCTTGTGCAGCCCATGGACACGGAGGATGCCCGGATGGTCGAGGTACGTCGCGAGGCACACCTGCTCTTCAAGCTTCGCCCGCGCCCGCTTGATGCGAGGCAGCTCCATCAACTTCGGAACGCCCACCGCCTTGAGCAGCACCTTGCCCCGGATATTGCCCTCGGAGGTACGGCGCCGGGCCAGCAGGAGACTCAACCCGTGGTGAACCTCTCCCAGGTCTTCGCGGAACTCGTACTGGAAGCCATCTCGCGTGAAGAGAATCGCCCCGCGTGGAAGCCTGAACTCACTTTCCGACATGCTCTTTCCTCCTCTTCGCGCAGGCATCCGACGGCCGACGCGTCGCGGACGACGTTACCTGTGGGATGGGCCGTCATGGAACGACCCTGGGAGGTCATGTCGAGTTTTGAGGATGAGGGGGCGAAATCAAGCACCTACCTACCAAGTCGCCCCAGGGCTGCTCAGGGCCAGCGGTGCACGACTGTCCCGGCGCCCCGATTGTACCCCTTCACCCTGCCGTCCTTGAACGCCACGGCTTCGTTCTCCACCACGAAGCAAATGGGTTGCTCCTCCTGCCCCGGGAGCTTCACTCGGTCGTACCGGACGACGAGGGCCGGCCCATCCACACGCCCCATCTTGTCGGAGAGGTAGTAGGCCTTGCCGTAGAAGCGCGTCCCACGAGGGGCGACCGCGGCCTGCCGGTCGTCGTTGACGCCTTTGGGGACCACCCCCACCACCTCCGCGCCAGCGGTGAACCACACGTTTTCAAGCATCGATTGGCGGTCGTCGAGTTGAAGAATGAATGAGTCTCCGTCCCTCCAGTGAAGCTGCTCCCGCATGGCCTCATCCGCCCCAGCCGGGCAGGTAAAGGACTCGGGCCGGATCTGGGCACCCGGACAGCCCACCGCCAGCGCCGCGACAAGCGACAGCGACGCGCACTCGACGGCGGCAACGGACTTCTTCGGCATTCGGGGCGCACGTCCTGGGGGCGAGGCTTCGGGTGCTGGGTTCTTCACGGCGGATCCTTCCTTCGGGGCAGCGGCGATGACTGGCCCCGGGACTGTCACGGACGAAGGGCCAACAGGTGTCATAGCAGGAGGGGGTGTTTGGGACGGCGCGGATTGGGTGGTGGCAGAAGGAGGGCGTGGGGCTGTGGCGGCGTGCGACTCGGCAGGCCCGCCGGGGGCGCTCCCTGACGAGCGCCCATCCGCGTCCGCTTAGCGTGATGGTGAAAAGCAGAGCAGAATCAAAGACATAAGGGCGGCCGAGCAGGCAGGTCCGCCAAAACGGCGTGGCCAGGAACATTCTTCCGGAATGAGGAAGAGCACTCCGAGGACGAAGGTGGCTGAGGGATTGCGCGCGCTGGTGTCGGCCGAGGACATTCTGGAGGCCGCACGCCGGCTGGGGGCGTTGCAGCGCCAGCGCAAGGTGGACCTGGTGGCGCTGGTGGAGGCCACCGTGGCCGCGGTGACGCCCATGCCCGGCACGCAGACGACGGCCTTCGCCAACTACCTCGCGCTCACCGGGCAGAAGCTGTCGCACAGCGCCTTCTTCGAGCGTTTCAACCACGCCTTCGGGCAGCTGATGCGTGAGGTGGCGAGCCGGGCCGTCCAGGCCGTGCGAGAGGCCGTCGGCGAGGACAAGCCCTTCAATGAGTTGGGGGCACTGCTGGAGGAATTCACGGACGTGCAGGTGGCCGACTCCACGTGCCAACTGCTGCAGCGGCTGGCGGCGGACTGGGCCCCGTCCACCAGCGAGGCGAGGCCCGCCGCCTTCAAGTGGCACGCGCTGGTGTCGCTGAGAGACGAGTTGCCGGTGGCCGACGGGCTAACACCCCAGCGTACCCAGGACACGCGCGCCCTGCCTGAGGAGGCGCTGAGTCCCGGCACGCTCACCTTCATGGACCTGGGCTACACGGACACGGGCCGCTTCCTCGACGCGATTGAGGCCGGGGCCCACTTCCTGGTGCGGCTCAAGGCCCAGCACGACCCGAAGGTGCTGCGGGTGCACGTGGGAAAGGGCGAGCGTGTACGCGCGCGTGGCATGCGCCTGACGGATGCGCTCTTGCAGGGCGTCCTCCAGGAGGAGGGCGGCGTCATCGACGTGGACGTGCAGTTGGAGAAGCACGGGCGCACGGCCCAGGCGCGTGTCGTGGCCGTGGAAGGGCCGGAGGGCGAACGGCGCTGGTACCTGACGACGGTGGGCCGCGACGTGCTGACGGCGCGCGAGGTGGCCGAGGCCTACCGTCTACGCTGGCGAGTGGAGCTGCTTTTCAAAGCCCTCAAATCTGGCGTGGGGCTGTCGGCGCTGCGCGCCACGCGGCCGGGCGCGGTGCTCTCGCTGGTGTACGCCAAGGTGATTGCCCTGGCCCTCTCGCGCCTGCTGGAGCTGTCGATGAACCAGAGGGCTGGCGAGCCGGGCCACGAGCAGGCGACGGGGCGGCTCGCGCTGGTGCTGGCACTGACCCGCTGCGCCCCGCTGCTGCTGTCGCATGCGATGATGAGCCGGGGCGTGACGCTGGAGCAGTTGGAGGAGCGCATCCTGCTCATTGCCGAGGTGACGGCTCGCTCACGCCAGCAGCGCCGAGAGCGGGAACGGCGCAAGCGGGAGGCTTCCCTCGGGAGCGGCGGCTAAACCGGAAGCGGATGGACGAGCGCCAGAGGGCCGCAGCCATGACGAGCGCGACGATACAAACGATGCCTGCGAGCCACCTTCCCCCGCGAAGCGGTCGCTCCATCATGGCAACATGCCGCTTGAGGGATTGCGGCGTGGGGGGCATCGCCAGTGCCCCGGGTGTTGGCCCTCCGTGACGCTGTTCAGCGGGTGGATGGGCCGGCACATCATACTCAGCGGAGCGCTCGTCACGGAGATCCGCCAGCTCGCGGCGCAGCGCCTCGGTATCGACCGGACGCACCTTGGGGTCTCGGGCCAAGATGTTCTCGACGAGATCGCTCAGTGCCGCTGGGACCCGCGCATTCGCCAATCGAGGGGGCGGCGGTGGGAGGGCAGGGCTGTTCAAGTCGAAGCGCGGACGAAACTCCGTCGGGCGTGGGTCGGTCAGCAGTTCATGGAGCATGACGCCGACCGCGAAGATTTCGTCGGCGACCTGGAAGGCGTAGCGGGCCCGGTGCTCGTCCTTGTGCTCGCGCAGGAACTTGAACTGCTCGGGCGCGCGATAGCGGTCTGTCCCTGGAGGCAGCCCCCCATCCGTCAGGTCTTCGGCGAGGGTGTAGGTCGCGCAACTGAAATCGATGATGACGCTGAAGCATCCCCTCATCTCAGTCAGATAAGTCCGAAGGTTTCTCGGAGGACGGCGTGCTCGCGAACGAGTTGCGCGAATCGCTCCACCAACGGGCGGAGTCGTTCATCGCTCATGCGCGGCATGGCCATGAAATAGTAGGTGCCTTGGGTGAAGAGCGAGTGCGTACGCCGCTTCACCGTATTCACCTTCAAATGCTTGTCGTAACCCAGTGCCTCGCCCGCGGCTCCCAGCAGCGTCAGAAGAACCTGGGCCAGGGCGCTGACGAGCAGCAACCGGTCTCGACGCTCGGGCGTCTTCACGCGCACCTGCTTCAGCCCCATGCCGAACTTGAGGTCCTTCACGTCCCGGAACGTCTCCTCGATGGTGAATCTCCGGGCGTAGACATCCAGCACCTCCTGGGCCGTGGCTTCCGAGAGGCTGGTAGCCAGGCACCAGGAGTCCTTCATGCCCTTGCGTTTCACACACACCACGGCCCCCACCTGCGCCATGGCCGCGGTGACGCGTGCGCCTCGGAGTACCTTCGCGCGTCCGCCTTCTGGGACCCACTCGGCCGCGCGCTTCGTCTCCTCCTCCTCGGACGTGACAAGCATGTCCGCACGGAAACGCACCACGTACCCGAAGCCCAGTTGCCGTAGCAGCGCGTAGAACTTCGCATCCGCGAAGCCCCGGTCCGCGACCACCGTCACCTTCACCTCCGAGGCAATCACCTCACGCAGTCGCTGAAGCGTCTGGTCCTCCACCAGTTGCCGGTTGCCCACGGAGGCGGACTTCACCAGCGTCGTCCACACGAGCGGCGTGGCCCGCCCATGCCGGGTGATGAGGCTGGCCACGAGCGTCTCCTGGTCGTCCTGCTCGAAGTCCGTCCAGTCCAGCGCGATGACCGCCTCGGTCCGCTCCGCCAGCACGAAGGGCACCCAGGACGCGAAGAGCTTCCAGACGTCGAAGCCTCCATTCGACAGCAGTCGGTCCACCTGCTTCACCGCGTGCTTGGACGTGACGTCCTCTCCACGCGCCCACGCCATGGCCTTGCCGATGGCTGCTACCGACAGGCTCGCCGCCTGCACCGCCCCCAGCGTCGCGTGCGACAGGGACAGGATTCGTTTGACGTGCAGGTCGTCCTCGAACACTTCCGTCAGGAACGCCCGCACCTGCTCTTCGTCAATGGCCACCTTGCGCGTCATGGTGGCTGCCTCTTTGCGCGGATACCAGCGCCTTCGCACGCAGCCGCCGAGCGAGCGTGTGCTGATCAACTCGCTAAACCCCTTCAGGGAAGTCCGGTAAGGCGCAGGCCCGCGTCATCGAAGAAGGCGGCGAGGACATCGTGACGGTAGCCCAGGCGCACAAATGAAGCGCGTGCCTGGGCGAGCAGCTCGGCGACAGA
>NZ_RAVY01000399.1:0-1191 GCF_003611625.1 Corallococcus sp. CA054B | reverse complement strand
CCCAAGAGCCACTCACCTTGCGCCGTCTGGGTGAGGAAAGTCCAAAGGTAGCCTTGGCGCGTCTTCTTCACGTCCAGCACGCGCACGGGTGTCTCGTCGGCCCACACCACGTCCGCGGATGCAATGACTCGCAAGAGGTGCTGGGAGAGAGGCAGCAGCACCGAGGCGGCCTGGTGGAAGAGGTCCGTCAGGGTGCTGCGACTCATGGGCACGCCACCCCTTTCAATCCGCTGGGCGAGCCGGTGCAGGGGCATGGCGTCGGCGCACTTGGAAACCACCACGTGCGAGAGGAAGCCCGGGCCGTACTCGCCCTTGTCCACCACCTTCGCGGGCGCGGGCGACGTCACCACGCCCTGGCCGCACTTGCACGAGAGGACTTCCTGCACGTGCACCTGCTTCTCGAAGAAGGCCGGCACGTACTCGTACAGCACCGTCCGGCGTCCCTCGCCCAAGGGCTTCAAGTCCTCGCTGCCGCATGCCGGGCAGTGCCTCGACTCGGGTGGCACCGCGTGCCGCACCTCGCGCGTCGGGGCCTCCTGTGCCTTGCGAGCCGCACGCTCCCGTCGTTTCGCCAGGGCGGCCTCGGCCCGTGCCGTCTCTTCCTCGGGGCCGCGTGCCTCGCCTCGCAACTCTTGGGCGACAGGGCGCAGTTTCTCCGTCTGCTTGCCGAAGACGCGCCGCTCCAGCGCGGCCATCTTCGACTCCAGCGACGTCATCCGCTCACGAAGCTCCTCGGCTTCCTCCCGCCAGGGGCAGAAATGGTCCTGAGGAAGTTCGCGCGGCACCCGCAGGCCCATACCGCGCGGCCCGTCTCCGCGCCCGCGCCAGGCCGTCAGGAGGCCGCGCGCCCGGGCGGAGACCAGGCCGGCGGGCGTCGCACGTCCGCCACGTCAATGCCATCCAGCAGCATCGCCAACTGCGTGGCGTCCAGCGTCACCGCCTTCGCCTCCGCGTCCACCCGGGGCAGCCGGAAGCGGCCCGTCTCCAGCCGCTTGTACAGAAGCACGAAGCCGCCCCGGCTCCACGTCAGCACCTTGATGCGGTCGCCCCGCCTGGAGACGAAGGCGAAGAGGTGCCCCGAGTAGACGTCCTCCCCCCACGCCGTGCGCACCAGCGCCATGAGGCCGTCAATCGACTTGCGCATGTCCACCGGCTCCACCGCCAGCACCACGCGCACCGACGCAGGCAGGG
>NZ_RAVY01000398.1:0-1280 GCF_003611625.1 Corallococcus sp. CA054B | reverse complement strand
CTGAGGCATCCCCTCATTCATAGGACGGCGTAGACCTCTCGGAAGAACATCTGCGCAAGGACCAGTTCGCCGAAACGCCTCATCAGTGGCTCGAATCGATGTTCTTTCATCATCGGCAGCGCGCCGTAGAAATACAGTCCCTGGTTGAAGAGCGAGTGGGTGCGCCTGGCCACGGTGTTCGCCTTGAGCGTCCGGTCCAGGCCGGTGTCCTCGGCGGCCGCCCCGAGCAGGGTGAGCAGCGCCACGGCCATCGCGCTCACCAGCAGCAACCGGTCGCGCCGCTCCGGGTCCTTCAAACGAGCGGAGGAAAGGCCCATGCCGAATCTCCAGTCCTTGGCATCGCGGAAGCTCTCCTCAATCGAGAAGCGCCGGCCATAGAGTTTCACCACCTCCGTGGCGCTGGCCACAAGACTCGTGGCGAGGCACCAGGCGTCTTTCATCCCAGGCGCCTTCACCACCACGACGGCCGAGAGGCCGTAGCGCCGGGCTGTGACTCTCGCGTTCTTTAAAGTCGTCGCGCGTCCACTCAGGGGCACCCACTCGGCGGCGGTCCGCACGACGCCCTTCCCATCCTCGACGTGGATGCACTCGCGGAAGCGGATGACGAAGTCGAAGCCAAGCTCCGCCTTCAGCAACTCGTACAGCTCGACATCCCCAAAGCCGCGGTCAGCCAGTACCGTCACTTTGACGCCCTCGGGCAGCACCTCGCGAAGCCGGCGCAGCACCAGGTCCTCCGCCTCGTTCCGGTTGCCGGCCAAGCCACTCTTGAGGGCCGTGTGCCACAGGAGCGGGGTGGCGCGTCCGTGCTTCGTCAGCAGGGAGAGACAAATCGTGCTGTGGTCGTCGGGCTCGAAGTCGGTCCAGTCCAGCGCCACCACCGCCTCGGTGCGCTGCGCGAGCACCATCGGCACCCACGAGGCGAAGAGTTCCCAGACGTTCACCCCGGTATTGGAGAGCAGCCGGTCCACCTGCTTGATGGCGTGCTTCGGCTCCAGCCCTCGGGCCTGCGCCAGCGCACGGCCCACGGTGGCCACCGCCAGCGAGGCCGCGTGAATGACACCCAGCGTCGCATTCGCCAGCGACAACACGCGCCTGGCATGGAGGTCCTCGCTGACGACGGACCTCACGAACTCCTCGACGACTTCCGGGCTCAATGGATGCTCGCGCATCCGCGAACCGTCCTCTTTGAGGCCCGTCAGTTCAACTGGCTCCGCAGCTATCCCAGCAGCAGCAGCCCTATGGAAGATCAGCCTCCCTCATGCGATGAGGGGATCCCTCAG
>NZ_RAVY01000397.1:0-1302 GCF_003611625.1 Corallococcus sp. CA054B | reverse complement strand
TGTCGACGGTGAAGGACAGCAGCCGGCGCCTTCGGCGGTCCCGGCCGCTGGCGAGGTCCACGCGCGCCCCGCCTCGCTGTGGCGCCGGCTGCTGTCCTTCACCGTCGACACCGCGGCCATCAGCGCCGTGGCGGCGGCCTACATCACCCTGGCCTCGTCGGTCGCGGGTGTGAAGGGTCCCCAGCCGGGGCTGACCGGGCTGGACGCGTTCGTCGCCTGGCTGCGGGCGATGCACTCCGTGCTGCTGCCGGGCGTGGTCCTGGTGCTGGTGCTCGCCACCGTGTATTGCGCGGTCGCGGCCTTCCTGTGGAATGGACGCACCCTGGGACGGTTGCTCCTGGGCCTGCGGTTGGTGGACACCCACGGCATGGCGCCCACCCCGGGCCGGGCCATCTTCCGGGCTTTGCTCGCCGGGCTTTCCTTCGTTCTCTTCCTGGGCGGGTTCTGGATGGCGCTATTCGACCGCCGCGGTCAGACGCTCCATGACAAGCTGACGTCCACCTTCGTCGTCCAACCGAGCTGAAACCGGCTCATTGTGCCTTGCGGCCGCGGCCGTAAGATGCCGCGGCCTTCATGCCTTCGCGTCTTGCCCAGCACCTCGTCTCGCGCGCCCTCCTGACCCAGGAGCAGGCCGGGGAGTTGTTGCGTCAGCATCAGGCCCAGGGTGGCCACCTCGACACCGCGCTCCTGGAGCGCGGCCTCTCCGAAGCGGACGTCCTCGCGATGATGGGCGAGGTCTCCGGCTTCCGGCCCGTGAACCTGGTGGACTTCGAGCCCAACCTCGAGGTCGCCAGCTTCATCCCTCCGAAAATCGCCGAGCGCCTCAGCGTCGTCCCCCTGTCCCTGGACGGCAACACGCTGCACGTGGCGTGCGCCTACCCGGTGCCCAAGAAGGAGCTGGACGAAGTCGGCTTCCTCCTGGGCAAGCCGCTGGAACTGTGGGTCGCCGTCGAGCTGCGGGTGCGCGAGTGGATCTCCATCATCTACCGCCAGCCGATGCCGCCCCGCTTCGTGCAGCTGGCGGAGGCCGTCGCCCAGCAGGTCGGAGCGCTCACGCCACCTCCGCCACCGCCGCCGGACGACGAGTCGATGACGGTGGACATGGTGGAGCAGCTGGCGCGCAACGTGGCCCAGGAGCCCGTGCCCGCGGAGGCCCGTCCCGCCGCCTCGCGTGAGCCCGAGCCCACCGACATTCCGCCCCCCGCGTACGTGCGCGAGCCGCTGCGCCTGAACACCTCCGCGGGTCCGGTGACGACGGCCCGCGCGGTCCAGCGCCCCACGCCGCCGCCGACGCCCACCGAC
>NZ_RAVY01000396.1:0-1306 GCF_003611625.1 Corallococcus sp. CA054B | reverse complement strand
CCACAGGCCCCAGCGGCGGCCCGGCCCGCGTCGGGTCAGGTGCCCGCGGTGCCTCCGGCGAAGCCCGCGTCGGGACAGGTTCCTTCGGTGGCACCCGCGGCTCGGCCTGCGTCAGGTCAGGTTCCTTCGGTGGCGCCTACGGCAGGCGGCGTTCCGCCCGTGGCTCCGGCGGCGGCTCGGCCTGCGTCAGGTCAGGTTCCTTCGGTGGCGCCCACTGCGGGAGGCGTTCCGCCCGTGGCTCCGGCGACGGCTCAGCCCGCGTCGTCCAGCGGTGTGCCGTCCGTTCCCGCCGCAGGAGGAGCACCCACGACGGGGGCGCCTCCGCGTCCCACTCCCGCGGGCCTCGCGCCCATGGGGGCCGCTCCCCGTGGGCCTCCGCCGGGCATCGCCCCTGCGGGTGTCCCTGCCGCGACGCGGCCCACGGTGTCGGGGGTTCCGTCCGTCGGCGTCGCGTCCGCGCCGCCGGTGACGACCGCGCAGACACGGCCCACTGTGACCGCGATGCCCGCTGTCGGCGCGGTGACCCCGCCCCAGGCTCCCGCCACCGGCCGGCCGACCACCGCGACCCCTGCCGTGGGAGCGGTGACTCCGCCCCAGACGCCGACGGGGCCCGCCACGCCTCGCGCGACCGTGACCGCGATTCCAGCCGTGGGCGCTGTGACTCCGCCCCAGGCGCCGACGGGGCCCGCCACGCCTCGCGCGACCGTGACCGCGATTCCAGCCGTGGGCGCGGTGACTCCGCCCCAAGCTGCGGCAACTCCCGCCGGTGCTCGCCCTACCGTGACCGCGATGCCAGCCGTGGGCGCAGTGACTCCGCCCCAGGCTCCGGCAGCGCCGCCCCCTGCGCGTCCCACCGCCACGACGCCGGCCGTAGGCGCGGCGACTCCGCTCCAGGCTCCCGCCACTGCGCGTCCCACCGTCACGACGCCAGCCGTCGGCGCGGTGACTCCGCCCCAGGCTCCCGCCACTGCCCGGCCCACCGCCACGACGCCGACCGTGGGCGCGGTAACGCCGCCCCAGGCTGCCCGGCCCACCGCCTCGACGCCAGCCGTCGGCGCGGTAACGCCGCCCCAGGCTCCCGCCGCTGCCCGGCCGACCACCACGACGCCAGCCGTGGGCGCGGTGGCGCCTCCCGGGGCTCCCGCATCGGCGCCTCGCATCGCGCCGGTCGTTCCGCCCACCGCGAGCGCTTCACCCGCGATGCCTCCCGCCATGCCGCCGTCCGTGCCGAGCATCGCGTCCATGCCGACGCCGCCGCCCGTGGCTCGCGGTCCTTCGGCAGTGCCGACCATGCAGCCCCTGAGCC
>NZ_RAVY01000395.1:0-1063 GCF_003611625.1 Corallococcus sp. CA054B | reverse complement strand
CTCCAGCGAGACGCAGGTGGCGCAGGTGCTCGCCCGGGGCGGGGACGTCCCGGAGCCGGCCACGCTTCCGCCCGTGAGCGCGCCGCCGCCCCGCTCGCCCCCGGCGCCTGCCAAGGCTCCCGCTCCGGCGAAGGCGCCGGCTCCCGCTGCCGGGACGGGGGGCCGCCGCAACACGACGGAGGAGCTGGCGGTCCGCAAGCCCGCGGCGCAGTCGTCCTCGCGCCGGGTGTCGCCTCCCACGGAGACGCTCCGGCCGCCTCCGCCCACGAATGAGATGTCCGCGCAGCCCGATGATTCCGAACCGGGCGTGCGCACCCAGCCGGCCCTGCCTCCGGTGATGCTCGATTCATCGCTGCGCATCACGGCGCCCGTGACGGCGTCTCCCGGCTACGTCGAAGGGGAGACCATCCTCACGCCGATGTCGCGCATGGGCGCGCAGCCTGCCGAGGACCCGAAGGCGCGGCATGCGAAGGAGCCGCCGTCCTTCGTGCCGCCGTCCGACGAGCCGCGTGCTCGAGGTGGACGGGAGTCCGAGGAAGGCCGTTCCCGGTCCGCTCGGGATGGAGCCTCGGACGACGCACGGCAGCGCTCCGGGCGGGACTCCGCCAATGGCTCCGAGGATCCGCGTTCGCGCGGCGGCCGTGATGCGGCCCATGGATCCGCCGAGGACTCGCGGCCCCGTCCGCCGCGTGAAGCCTTCAACGCGCCTCCCGAGGAGGCTCGGCCCAAACCGCCGCGTGAGGCCTTCAGTGCCTCCGGTGAGGATGCGCGGTCCCGCTCCGCGCGGGATGCCGCGAATGGGTCCGCTGAGGATTCCCGTCCCCGGCCTCCTCGCGATGCCGCGAACGGCTCCGACGCTGCACGGGCCCGGTCGGCTCGCGAGGCTTCGAACAACAGCGCGGAAGACTCGCGTCCCCGCCCTCCTCGCGACGCCTCGAACACCAGCGCCGAGGACTCCCGTCCCCGGCCCTCACGGTCCGCCACGCAGGACAGCCTCCGCGTCACCCAGCCCCACACCGCGCCACAGACCCTGCTGAACGACAGCGAGACGGCCATCTCCCGC
>NZ_RAVY01000394.1:0-1407 GCF_003611625.1 Corallococcus sp. CA054B | reverse complement strand
GCCGTGCGCCCCAGCGGGAACACCACGACAGGGCTCCCCGTCGCGTTGAACAGGCAGGTGAACCCGCCCAAGGCCTCCAGATAGTCGCGAGGCGCGCCGTCCACGTCCACCGGCGCCCCGAACGGCGTGTGCGGCGGCGCGGCCGACATCGCCACCGGCACGAGCCACGCGTCCCAGCCGGACAGGAAGTCCTCCAGCAGGCCGATGTGCCCGTCCCGCCGGCTGAGCGCCGTGCCGTAGCCCGTCATGTCCACGCGCGTGCCCTGCAGGATGGCCTTCGCCAGCAGGTCGCGCGCGTAGGGAAGGAACTGCTGCTGGTAGCCCTCGCGCACGGGCGGAGGCAGGGGCGCGCCCACCTCGGCGCCCTCAATCAGCCCCCACACCTCCACCAGGTCCGTGAAGTCCTGCCCCGGCGGCACGGCCTGCTCCACCACGACGCCCTCCTTTCGGGCCGCGGCGGCGAAGCGCTGGAACAGCTCACGCGTCTCGCGGTCGGCCTGGAAGGGCCCCAGCGTGTCCGCCCACGCCAGCCGCAGGCCCTTCAGCGCCCGGGGCTTCGCGGCCCCCACCGGCGCGACGGGCGGCACCTCCGGAGCGCGCGGATCCGCGCCCTCGATGAGGGACAGCAGGAGCCGCACGTCCGCCACCGAGCGCGCCAGCGGCCCCGCGCAGGCCATGTGGCGCACGTGGCGCGTCCCGCCCGGCGGGTCCGGGATGTGCCCGAAGGTGGAGACCCGGTGCTCCGTGGGCTTGAGGCCCACGATGCCGCAGTAGTGCGCCGGCTGCCGGATGGAGCCGCCAATGTCGCTGCCCACCTCGAACGGCGTGAGCCCCGCCGCCACCGCCGCCGCCGCGCCACCGCTGGAGCCGCCCGGCGTGCGCCCCAGGTCATGCGGGTTGTTCGTCCGGCCCCAGAGCGGCCCGTCCGTCTGGAAGTCCCCCGCGAACGGCGGCAGGTTCGTCTTGCCGAAGAGGATGGCCCCCGCCGCCTTGAGCCGGGCCACCACGGTCGCGTCCTCCGCGGGCACGTACTGCGCGAAGCCCGGATGGGCGGCCGTCGTGCGCAGGCCGCCGGTGCTGAACGCGTCCTTCACCGTGAAGGGCACGCCGTGCAGCGGACCCCACAGCTCGCCCCGGGCGAGCGCCGCGTCCGCCGCTTCCGCCCGCTTCCGGGCCTGCGCCTCGTCCCAGGTCACCACGGCATTGAGCGCGGCGTTGTGCGCTCGCGCGCGGGCGAGGAAGGCGTCCAGCACCTCCACCGCGGTGACGTGACGCTCGCGCAGGGCGGAGGCCAGCTCCGTCGTCGTGAGGGACACGAGCGCCCGTGCCCCTCCGGCGGTTCCGGGCTCCTGCGGCGGGACCGATGATTTCATGTGCGTGCACTCCCCCGGAGCTGTCTCTTATACA
>NZ_RAVY01000393.1:0-1428 GCF_003611625.1 Corallococcus sp. CA054B | reverse complement strand
GAGGCGGACTGGTGGAAGAGGTCCGTCAGGGTGCTGCGACTCATGGGCACGCCGCCGCGTTCCACCCGCTGGGCGAGCCGGTGCAAGGGCATGGCGTCCGCGCATTTGGAAACCACCACGTGCGCAAGGAAGCCCGGGCCGTACTCCCCCCTGTCCACCACCTTCGGCGGCGCGGGGGCTGTCACCACGCCCCGGCCGCAGGCGCAGGAGAGGACTTGCTGCACGTGCACCTGGCGCTCGAAGAAGGCCGGCACGTATTCGTACACCACCGTCCGGCGCCCCTCACCCAAGGGCTTCAAGTCCTCGCTGCCGCACGCAGGGCAGTGCCTCGACTCGGGCGGCACCGCATACCGCACTTCGCGCGTCGGGGCCTCCTCGGCCTTCCGCGCGGCCCGAGCCCGGCGCTTCGCCAGGGCGGCCTCGGTCCGTGCCGCTTCGTCCTGGGGACTCGGGGCCGTCTGCCTCAATTCCTCGGAGACGGGCGGCAGCTTCTCGGCTTTGCGCCCGAAGACGCGCCTCTCCAGGGCCGCCATCTTCGCCTCCAGCGACGTCATCCGCTCGCGCAGCTCCTCGGCTTCCTCGCGCCAGGGGCAGAAATGGTCCAGTGGAAGCTCGCGCGGCACCTGAAGCCCATACCGCGCTGCCGGCCCCCGCGCCCGCGCCGGGCCGTCAGGAGGCTGCGCGCCCGGGCGGTGACCAGGCCGGCGGGCGTCGCACGTCCGCCACGTCAATGCCGTCCAGCAGCATCGCCAACTGCGTGGCGTCCAGCGTCACCGCCTGCGCGCCCGCGTCCACGCGCGGCAGCCGGAAGCGGCCCGTCTCCAGCCGCTTGTACAGCAGCACGAAGCCGCCCCGGCTCCACGTCAGCACTTTCACCCGGTCGCCCTTGCGCGAGACGAAGGCGAAGAGGTGCCCCGAGTAGACGTCCTCGCCCCACTCGGCGCGCACCAGCGTCATGAGGCCATCAATCGACTTGCGCATGTCCACCGGCTCCACCGCCAGCACCACGCGCACCGAAGCCGGAAGGGTGAACATCGCCCGCTCACCGTCCCAGCGCGGCGACGAGCCGGGCCACGTACCCCACGTCGGTGCCCACGGCGAATCGCACCCGCGCCCCGCTCGCGGCTACCACCTCCAGCACCGACTCTGCCTCAGCGGGCGTCGTCGTCACCTGCACCGGCAAGAGCCTCACCGGCCTGGCTCGCGTCGTCGCGGCCCGTCGTGCCCGGTACACCCACGACTGCAACGTGCTCAGCCGCACGCCCCTCTCCAACGCGAACTCCCGTTGCGTCTGCCCGCTGGCCTCGAACGCTTCCGCCACGCGCGCCCACTCCGGCTTCTCCACCTGCTTCGCCATGCCCGGAAGCGTCCGCCGCGCGCCGCTACCCCGGCAATCCCTCGCGGCACGTCGTTGGCCGGACGGTTACG
>NZ_RAVY01000392.1:0-1209 GCF_003611625.1 Corallococcus sp. CA054B | reverse complement strand
AGACGGATCACCATCCGCGTCCCAGGTCGTGGTCAGCCTTCCGGAGTCTGGACCCAGTGCCTGTTGGTAGGCGTCGAGTGCGCGGACAATCGAGGCTGCGATCACGCCATGGTCGTGGGGCATGAAGAATTCAAAGCCCACGACGGGCTGGACCCTCGGAATGCCAGCGCCAGGCGGTTGCGGTGCCAGAGTCTCAATCACGGATGACTCCCATGAGGGGAGTGACGATGGCGGGTTTGCACTTCCCTCCCAGCCGCCCGTAGTCCTGCAATTGCTGCAGAACCGCATCCAGTGGATGTTCTTTCGACCACAGGGTGCAGGGAAACTTGAAGTCATAAATGCACTGGATCCGGTTGGGCTGCCCGGAGGCATGCAGGGCGATGTCCGGCTTCATGGAGCCCTCCCACTGATTCGTCAATGCGTACGCGCCGCTCTTCGATTCCTCGCCGAATCGCGGTTCGATGGAAACCTGATCGGGAAAGAGCTTGAGGATCTCTCGCCGTACACAGGCGAAGGCCACCGCATGTTTCAGGGTGCCCAGCTCCATCTGTCGCGTGAGGAGATCGCCTTTCTTGTTCCGGCCAATCACCCGCTTGCACTCCTTGTCGTCCGGGTATTTCCCCTGGCCGTACTCACGCTCGTTGACGATGAAGTCCGCTTCCTTCGCGCACTCCACCAGCAGGTGCTCGATGCGGGCCACGTCCGCCGCCTCCAGGAGCTTCATCGTGGCTCCCGCTGAGGCCGCGGCCCTGGCGGCCTTGTCCACCCACGGCAGGAACGCCTCATCCCCCGGCTGCGTGTAGCAGGTGGGATTGCGCAGACATCCACTGGTCGCGGAGTCGGACGTCTGCGCGTACTGCCTTGGGCCTGAAGCGCACGACAGGCACAGCAGGGCCGCCAGCCCACACAGCAGGCGCCCATCAATCATCGTCTTCGCCCACGTCGTGCGCCGCCGCGTTGAACAAGCCGAAGCCCCCGGCCTCCTCACTGGAGATGTCCGCCCGGCGCAGGGCAGGGGAGTCTTGCGTCTGTCCCACCGCCATCCACCGGGGCGCGGCCAGCAGCACGCCGTCCTTCGGCAGCTCCGGCAGCAGGTGCTCCAGGTCCCCGAGGATGAACTCCGCGTGCCCCACGTCCTCGGGCTCCGGCAACCCTTCTGGCGGATGCCACGGCCCTCCATCCAGGTGCCCGAAGGGGAAGCTCCCCGTG
>NZ_RAVY01000391.1:0-1476 GCF_003611625.1 Corallococcus sp. CA054B | reverse complement strand
CCGCCCGTCAATCGCCCACCACCGCACAACAGCCGGTCCCCTCTCTGGACCGACGCGGCGCTTCAGGACCTGGCACGTGCGCAAACCCTCTCATGAACCCCCAACCCAAATCCTTGCATGTATTGACAGTGCGTATGAGGGCATTTAGAAACATGGAAATGTAACAGCGCGGTCTCAGAGGGGGATGTCTTGAACCTGCCGCACGCGACTTCCGGCGTCATCGTCCAGCAGCAGGGCGAAGCCTTCTTCCTCATGGACACGGAGGGAGGAGAGGTCTTCCGGGTGAACGAGACCGCCGCGCGCATCTTCGAGCTGTGCCAGGGCGACACGTCCCTGGACGGGGCGGTGGCGTCGTTGGCGCTCCGGCTGGGCGCCGTGGGCCAGGAAGAGGCCATCCGCGCCGACGTCCAGCGCACCGTGGCGCAGTTCCAGGAGCTGGGGCTGTGCGAGCCCTCGCGTCCCGTCTGACTTTTCGCCGTCCGCCGTAGTGCCTTCTTCCCCTCGTGAGGGGGACAGGCCGGGCCATGCCCTGGCCTTTGGGAATCCCGTGTGCCCGGGTCGCCCCGGGTGCGCGTGATGCCAGACGTGAGAGGTCTTATCACGTCTGGAATGAAGCATCGGTGTGTTGGCAGGCAATGTCAGACCCCCTGTCCACACTCCGCATGTTTCACCGCAGTGGCAGTGAACGCAGCAATCCATCCAGGAGAATCACCATGTACATCCAGTCCGAGATCGTCCGCGTGTCCGCGTCGTCCGACAAGTGCACCTGCTCCAACGGCATGGTCATCGCCGCGACGACCACGGCCGCGGAGTAGTCGCGCCCGCCGTTTCCTTCGAATCCCAAACATCCATCCCAGGAGAACCACCATGTACATCCAGTCCGAGATCGTCCGCGTTTCCGCCGCCACCGACAAGTGCACCTGCTCCAACGGCATGGGCGTGATCGTCGTCGCGGAGTAACGCGTTTCATGGCCGGGGGGAGGGCTTCGGTCCTCCTCCCGGCTGTGTCTTTCCTCTCACGCGCCGACACGCCCGCCCATGCTGCCCGCATCCACGCAGGTCTTGCTCTTCACCCAGGCGGACGTCGGCGGACACGCGCTCTTTCGAGTCGTGCCCGTGGAGGTGTCCGTGCGCCCCGGCCAGGGACGGCTGTGGACGGACGTGTCGCGGGGCAATGCCTTCACCGCCGCGTGGCAGGACCATGCGCGCCACCTGTCCGCGGTGGGCCGCGCGCGCTACGCGCTGCCGTGGGATGAGACGGACCTGCACGTCTCGCCGCGCGGCCGGAACGTGACGCTGGATGGCCGGAGCGCGTCGCTGCCGCTGTTCGTCGCGTGGGTGTCACTGCTCGCGGGCCTGCCGCTGCCGTCGCCCTTCCTGGGCACGGGCGTGGCGCTGGAGGCGCATGGGGAAAAGCTCGCGCCCGCGCCGCGCGAGTTCCTTCAGGGAAAGCTGGGCGTGGCGCAGTCCTACGTC
>NZ_RAVY01000390.1:0-1524 GCF_003611625.1 Corallococcus sp. CA054B | reverse complement strand
CTAGTACACCGGCACAGAGGTTTTGACCGGTTGATATAGGCCCTGCCTATCGCAGGACAGGCAGGGCCTCCGGCCGCACAAGCAGTTCGATGCTACGCGCCTTGCCAGCGCTGCGCCGGATGAGGCCCAGCCGTTCAAGCTCCAGCACCATGCGGTGCACGGTGGGCGGGCTGGTACCGAAAAAGCGCTGCATGTCGGCTTCGGCCGGCGCCCGCCGGTGAATTCGCGAGTAGGCGTAGATGAAGGCCAGGTACTGGCCCTGCAGCTCGGTGAAGCGTGGGGGTTCGGAGGGAATCGACACGCGGTGCCCGTGGGTAGTCCGTCTCCACTCTTTGCTGGAGCGATGGATTCCCATGAATGTACGCCACCGGGTGACGCTCACCCCCGAGGAGAAGCAGGAGTTGAAAGCTCTGGTGGCCGGAGGCACCGCGCGCGTGCGTCACGTCAAGCGGGCCCAGGTGCTGCTGGCCGCACACGCCCGGCGCACCGACGAGGCCATCGCCAGAAGCGTGCAGGTGGGGGCCTCCACCGTCTTCCGAGTGAAGCGCCGTTTCGTGGAAGGAGGCGTCGAGCACGCGCTCTACGACAAGCAGCGCGCGGGCGCGGAGCGCAAGCTCAGTGGCAAGGAGGAAGCCTTGCTGGTAGCAACCGCGTGCTCGGGGCCTCCGGCAGGGCGGGCCCGCTGGACGCTTCAGTTACTCGCCGATGAGATGGTGCGGCTGACTGAGCACCAGGGCCTCTCGCGCGAGACGGTGCGCCGGCGATTGGAAGAAAACGAGCTGAAGCCCTGGCAGAGGCGCATGTGGTGCATCCCCAAGGTGGATGCCGAGTACGTGGCGCGCATGGAGGACGTGCTGGAGTTGTATGCGGCACCCGCCGACAAAGCACGCCCGTTGGTGTGCTTCGACGAGACGCCGGTGCAACTCATCGGCGAGGTGCGCACGCCCGTGCCCGCGGCCCCGGGACGCCCCCGCCGCTACGACTACGAATACCAGCGCAACGGCACGGCCAACCTCTTCGTTCACCTGGACGTGCACGCGGGACAGCGCCACGTGGACGTCACGCCCAGCCGCACCTCGAAGGATTTTGCGCACCAGATGCGTGCCATCGTCGATGAGCACTACCCTGACGCGGAGCGGGTGCGAGTGGTGCTCGACAACCTCTCCACCCACAGCGCGGCCGCCCTCTACGAGACGTTTCCGCCCGAGGAGGCGCGTCGGCTCCTGCGCCAGCTGGAGTTTCACTATGTGCCCAAGCACGCCAGCTGGCTGAACATGGTGGAGATTGAAATCAGCATCCTCACGCGCCAGTGCCTGGGCCGGCGACTGGGCGACGTGAAGACCCTCAAGCGCGAGGTGGCGCGTTGGCAGCGCCAGCGCAACCTCGCTCGCGCCCGCATCCACTGGCGCTTCGGCGTCGACTCCGCCCGCCAGAAGCTGGGCAAGTCCTATCCGCTGACGGCGCAGGCGGCAGTGCACAAGGCCGCCGCCTGAACCATTCAGAATCCCTGTGTCGGCGTACTAG